>NZ_JBHSBY010000120.1:0-34277 GCF_042650905.1 Pedobacter jamesrossensis
TTCAAAATTGGTAATGGTTACGCCGTGTGCTTTACCGGATGAAGCGTGGATAAATTTAATGCCGTCATCACCAATCGAATAAATAATACCAACATGCCCAATTCTTCTAACTTTAGAATTACTTCCGGTAAACAATAAAACATCGCCAACCTTAGCGTTTTCTAAACTGGTTTCTTTACCTGTTGAACTAAATTCTCTTGATGAACGAGGAACTTTAAAACCGAAATTACTAAAAACATAACTTACAAAACCAGAACAATCGAAACCTATTTTAGGGTTACTTGTAGCATAACGATAACGAATGCCAAGCATACTTTTTGCAAAATCGATAAGCGTTTCTGAGCTTGTATTATCTGATCTTTTTACCGATTCCTCAGCCTTTTTAGGAAGATTTGCAACCAGCTTTTTAACCATTTCCTGATATTCGGCAGGTATGGTAGATTGTGCTTTTCCTGCAGTTGCAGACAAAATGAAAAACGAAATTACGACTAATATTTTCTTCATATGTTGACACCAAAGGTATGAAAAATATTTTAAGGGTATTAAAATGTTGAAAATGAGCATTAAATATAAAAACCCCAACATAACATTGGGGCTTAAAAATTACTCGACTTATGATTAATTCAATGCTTGGGAACATTGTTTGTGCTTTTTCTCCAATTAATGGCGTTTGTTTTTTCTCTCCATTAAAGGCACCAATTAAACCAATAATCCAAATAATAAAAAGCACTTTAACATTAAATACTAGAAAACATGGTTTGTGCTTTTTCCCCCATAAATGGAATTGGCTTTTTCTCTCCGTTAATTGCTCCAATTAAACCAATAATCCAAAGGATTAAAAAGCCTAGTTGTACAACTCTTAAAAGGTAGATAATAGAGAAAACTTCAAATGAAACCAATAAAATACCGAATAAAATAGAAAGTCCCCAGCTAATTACTGTTGTAGCTATATGAAATAATAACGTTTGTCTAAGCTGGTAACGAGCTAAGTCTGTCTTGTTATCTTTATACATAGCAAAATAGGCGATTAACCAGCCTATAAACCAGAAATAACTTACAATTGCAGCTGTCTTGCCGTTGTCTGCCGGGGTTGGATTTGTTTGAAAAGGGTTGTTTGTTTCCATAGAGTTTGTTTTAGTTTATTGATTACCAATACTCTAAATAACAAATAATTTGACTAAAATCAATGGTTTTTATTTTATGGAGTGGAAACCGCTACTGGTAATACCTTTCCGTTAAAAAATTTATGCGCCGTTTTAGCAAAGTCAGCCACATATTTTCCCATTTCAAACGCCATAACCGGACTTTGATAACCTGGAAAAGCTGTTTCTAACATTTCCGTTTGTGCTGAACCTAAAGCCAAACAATTAACTTTAATACCCGTTTCTGCTAATTCAAAAGCCAGGCATTCTGTTAATGTATGTAATGCAGCTTTACTAGCCGAATATGCGGCCAAACCTGGGAACTTAACACTTCCCTGAAAGCCACCCATGCTACCTATATTAACAATATGAGCCCCACTCTTCATTAATGGTAATGTGTTTTGTATCATTCTGAAATGAGAGATAACATTACTTTGGAGCATTTCGCCTAAATCTTCTTCAGTAGTTTCTAAAAAAGGTTTATTTATTAAAGCACCTGCATTATTTATCAGAATATCAATAGTATATAAACGTTCTTTTAAAAAAGGAATTAAAGCTGCGTAATCATCATTTACAATATCAAATTCTACAGGTAAAAGTGTACAATCGGGATTAATGCTTTTAGCAATTTCTAAAAGCTTGCGTAATTTGTCTGCCGAGCGGGCAATAGCTACAATTGTATTGTTGTTATGTAAACTAAGTTCCAAAGCTGTTTCGAAACCTATTCCGCTACTAGCACCTGTAATTATAATATTCATTTTTAATTCTTTTAAATAGATTCTTGTGGCCGAATCTTTTGGCAAATTTACTATTCTGATATTAATTGACTAACAGGATTTTTGATTACATGCAAACCATCGTTAATCAATTTTGTATGTTCAGCTTCTCTTCCAGCTTTAATCTCCAGATATACAAGTAGTTCTTTTTCTAGTTGATGGTAGATTTTTTTGTGATAAACAAGTTCTAAAATTTCTAGTGCACAAAGCCAATCCTGTCTGTGATTTGTTTTCAGCTTTTCAAAAATACTGGTAAGCTTATCAATATTGTTTCCACTCTCTCTTATCGTTCTAACCTCTTCATACAAATTATGCAGTTTCAGTGTTTTCTCATCATAAACAATTTTATGCGTTTTTGCCTCGCTTATCAAAGTAATTTCTTCATAAGCATCTTTATCTGCCGCACCATTAAATACAGAAATAATTTCTGCTCCAACAGCCATATCATAAATGCCCCATTCGGGTTTAAATAATATATTGCCATTGCTCTCTGTAACGGTACAATCGCTAAAAGTAATTAAAATGGCTTTTCCGCTTTCTCTTAAAATATTTTCTAGTTTACCGTCAACTTTAATTCCGCTTTCAAAAATCATTTGGGTTCTCCCACCTGCATAATACCCCGAAGTTTTAATTTCTTCGTTTGTATAATCTTCTAATAGTTTTTCAGCATCTTTTAATTTACCAACAGGCGACGAGAATCCATCGGCATGATAATTTTTTCCATGTTTAGGAAGTTGTTTGTTATTAAAGGCTAAAGCAGATGGCCCTGTAGTTTTAATAAAAGTAATATCATCATTTGGGCTTACACCTAAATCTGTAAACACGCCGCTAACTTGTAACCCAGAGCTGTAAACTGCCGTTGCAACATTTTTACAGGCAATTGCTTTCATTATGCTTTCTGTTCCGCCTTTTCTAAAAGCCATAGTGTCTGCAAATTCTTCCAAAACATCAATTAGATTCTGAAATGTAGCGGTTACAAAAAGCTGCGGTTGAGTTTTAGTTATATCGTAAGCATAGTTAATGGTGTCTTTATTGTACCAAAGCTTTTTCACTTCAGTATTCATACAACTTGCACTTTCCCCAATAGAAGAGAGCAGGCCGGCACCATAAATTTTTGGTTCTTCAAGCGAACCAATTAATCCATATTCTACTGTCCACCAGTGTAAACGACCAAGTAAAGCCATTTCTGATGGTTCGCCCATATTTTCGTTTATGTAACGAAGTTCTTTCTCTGCCTTGGCAATATCATATTCATTTGTATCGACCGCTTCTTTTAATATAGAAAGTTTTCTAATGGCTTCATAAAGCTCAAAATCTTTCGCCGAAAACATAGCTTTTGCCCCAATTGAACCAAAATAGCTTAAATAATTATTGTAATCGGTATCTGCAATAATTGGTGCATGGCCAGCACTTTCATGAATAATATCTGGGGCTGGAGTATATTCGATATGGTTAATTTGGCGAATATCAGCCGCTATAACCAATACGCGATAAGCCTGATATTCCATAAAAGCAGCTGGCGGAATAAAACCATCTACGGTAACGGCACCCCAACCAATTTTGCCCAAATTATTATTCATTGTTTGCAAATCGGGGATGTGTTCGATGCTTAAGCCAGCTCGCTGCAAACCTTTTATGTACGGGTAATAAGCAACATTTTTAAGGTAACTGTAATTCTGTCGCATTACATAACGCCAAACAGCCTGGTCTATTGGTGTGTATTTCTCGTAATTCTGATCTACAATAAATTGCTTTAAATGGTTAGGCAATTTTGCCACTTGCGCATTATTAAAGTCATTAAAATGGCTCATAGGTTATGAAAATAAGTTGGTTGGCAACTAAGTTAGTGTGTTGGTTTTAAGTAAGCAAGAAAGTGCAGGCTTAAATTAACCGCACCTATTAATAAAGGTTTTTTGGAAACAAATGTTTGGTTAAATGGCATTATTTAAAATTTTATTCCGAATGATTTGAAAATGTTTGGCAGTATTTCTTTTGAAAATACAGCCACGCTGTTCGCTAAATTTTTTGGCTGTTCTTTCGCTTCTCTCAAAAAAGCCAAAAAGATACCGCTGCCATCCTGTTTGTAAAACTCAGGTTTGTGCAAATTTGCTGGTTTTTTTGCAATTGACCGATAATGGAATTACAAACTTAGCCACCTAAACCCGATTGGTGTGGAAATATCTCGATTTATCGGGAATTGAAACGAAAGCGGGACTATTATAACCTAAAAGCCTAGTAATTTGCTTTTCGAATAATTTAATGCTTTTTATCGCCTATTTTTTTAACACTGAAAGTAAAGTAATGTTGATATATGTAGCTAAAAAGGGCCATTAAAATAGAAACAGCAATTCTAGAAAGCATTGCAAGGGTTGGATAATCTCTTAAAAGCTCGAGAAGGAATTTTAATAATACGTAGTTGGCGAGGATGTTAATTACCTGAAGATTTAAAAATCTAAATAGTTGAACTCTGCCTTTAATTTTGCTGTGCGTAAATATTACGTATTTATTTAGCACGAAGCTGGTAGGAATGGCAACAAGATAATCGACAAACAATGATGCTGTTTCCCGTTGAACTACAATTAGACCAAAATTTATTTCCTCTGTTTTGAAAATAAAAAAGTAGGCAAAATAGTAGCTTAGTATACCCAACAACAAGGTTCCGCCGCCGGTTGCCAAATATCTGAAGTTGTGTAAAGAAATATGTTTTTTAAACGGAGGGTGAAAAAAATCTATTATTGCTAATATTAATTTGCGCATTATTTGTACCTAAGCCTGCAAAGGTAATTTTTTTTAAATATTTAGAAAACAAAAAAGTCCTGGTTTTAAAACCAGGACTTAAAATGTATTAATTAACTGTTTGTAGCTTTATGTGCAGGATCTGGATGAACCATGCCTTCCATCGCCTTGTCTAAATTTAGATCTAAGCCTTTTGCAATGCCTAAGCCTAAATTCATGTCGGCTCTAAACCAATGGCAAAGCTGACGGTTAACAATTTCATCTTTTTTAGGACCGTTAATGCCGCCCATTGCACCGACAATATTTGCAATGGTGTTCTTTTTAGCCTCTGGGTCCATTAAACGGAAAAGATTTCCTGGTTGTGTATAATGGTCATTTTCACCTTCTGCGTTTCTGTCATATTGGTCAGCCATAAGCGAATCTAAAGGCCAGGCTGGTTGTTTATAACTTTCGTCAACTTCAATATCATCAAAGCTGTTAGGGAAATAATTTGGGTTAGAACCGCCGTTTCCATTTACAGCCATTAAGCCATCGCGTTGGTAGTTATTTGTCATAAACGGACAGCGATTTACTGGGATTTGTTCGTAATTACCACCCAAGCGGTAACGTTGTGCATCCGGGTAAGATAAAATACGACCTTGCAACATTTTATCTGGCGAATAATAAATACCATCTACTACGTGTGCGGGTGCAAATGCTGCTTGTTCTACATGAGCATAATAATTATCTGGGTTTTCATTTAGTTCCAATTCACCAACTTCAATTAGAGGATAGTCGCCATGCGGCCAAACTTTAGTTAAATCGAAAGGATTTAAGTGATAAGTTTTAGCATCTTCAAAAGGCATAATTTGAACTTTTAAAGTCCATTTTGGAAATTCGCCTCTTTCTATCGATTCAAATAAATCACGTTGAGAATGGTCTGGGTCTTGAGATTTCATGTCCACTGCTTCATCATTAGTGAAATTCTGAATGCCTTGCTTTGTTTTGAAGTGGAATTTTACATAGAAACGTTCGTCTTTATCGTTGTAAAAAGAGAAAGTGTGGCTACCAAAACCATCCATGTGGCGATAAGAAAATGGCGTGCCTCTATCGCTCATTAAAATTAAAACCTGATGTAAGCTTTCAGGATTTAAGCTCCAGAAATCCCACATCATAGTTGGGCTTTTCATATTAGTTTGCGGATCTCTCTTTTGGGTATGAATAAAATCGCCAAATTTTTTAGGGTCTTTTACAAAGAAAACTGGTGTATTATTTCCAACCAAATCCCAGTTACCGTCTTCGGTATAAAATTTTAAAGCAAAGCCGCGTGGGTCACGCTCGCTATCTGCCGAACCTTTTTCGCCGCCGACTGTAGAAAAGCGTAAAAAAGTTTTGGTTTGTTTACCAATTTCAGAGAAAAGTTTTGCTTTTGTATATTTTGTTATATCGTGTGTAACGGTAAAAGTGCCATAAGCGCCAGAACCTTTAGCATGTACAACTCTTTCTGGAATGCGCTCACGATTAAAATGAGCCATTTTTTCATGTAGAATGAAATCCTGAATTAATATTGGGCCACGTGGGCCGGCTGTCATACTATCCTCATTACTTGCATACGGTATGCCCGATGCTGAAGTAAGTTTTTTCTTTTCGCTCATAGTTTATGTTTTTGCTAATATAAAATTGAGGTTATTTAACCGCTAAAGCAAACTGTTATTATCTATCGCAACATAGATAATATTGATATGTTTTATTAAAAAATTGAATTAACTAAATTTAATAAATTTTAATGATTGTTGGTGTAAAAAGTAGGTTGCGAAACATAATCTATTACTGCACACCAAGTGTACGATGGGTGAGGTTGGATGCTTACTCCAACTGTATTCAGTTTGTATTTTTGGTCGAGTAGGTTAAATCTATGGCCAAGCGATGGAACACCACAATCTAATAACAAATGGCACACAATATCCAAGCTATTAGAATAGCCAAAATCTATATTCTCGCTCATAGCTTTATTTGGGAATTCTTTAGCCAGGCGTTTTGAAAACTTATCGCCATTACTGCTCTGATGGGTATCTAAATTATTTCTGCTCAAATCTAGCGCATGGTTACGGCTCAATGCGGTTAATTTCTCATCAGGATAAAACATAGAAAGATTTTTTACACCTGTAACATGTTTTAGGAGAGAAAGATAATAAGAGTTGTTCCGTGCGATTTTTAAATCATTATAATTCCTGTATTTTCTAACTTTTGCATTGTAATTATTAATGTAATCTTCTAAAAAAGTGTAATAAAATTTTTCGCCATCAAGGCGGATGAGGTTCATGTAGAGCACAATATTTTTCTCTTCATTGGTTAAATAATCTGCATTTGCTGCAGTATTTGCTTTATTAAATTCTGCATCAGTCCAATTTTGAGCAAAAGCATTGGCTCTGATTACCAGTATAAAAAACAAACAAATAATTGTGCGAAACATATAGGGTTTTGATGAATAACGCCTTTTAAAATTATTTATTTTGATGGCTTATGCTTTTAAATTGACATAGGTTTTGGTAAGCAATTAGTTACAGCTTTTAAATGATTGTAAAAAAGTATTATTTGTAATTTAGCATTATATGTCATCCATGAAAAAACTAATTATTGTGTTTTGCTTTTTATTGATTTCAATTTCCTTGAAAGCACAAATCGATACGGCAAACTTTAGAACTATTTTTAATAAGGTTAAAAAGGAATATGCACCAGATAAACGTTCGGTTTATTTCAATACGCAGTATAAAGCTGACACTATTTTTGTAGAAAGCACATCAACCGAAGCTTTGAATGCTTTAGATAAACAAGCAAAAGAAGTTGCAGGCTTTATAAAGGTAAGTTCGTTGTTGCCTGCTAAAAACTTAAATGAATTTGAGTATGGTTTAGCAAATCTTTCTGTTTGCAACAATCGGGCTGCACCACAAAATGCTGCTGAAATGATGACTCAAATGATTTTAGGAACACCTGTTGAGGTTTTGAAGAAACAAGGCGGTTTTTATTTGGTACGTACACCCGACGGTTACTTATCTTATACCGATGGAACTGCTGTAAGCCTGATGAAAAAGAGTGATTTTGAGACCTGGAAGAAATCAAAAAGAATAATTTTTACACAAGATTTTGGTCATGCTTTTAGCAAAGCTGATGTAAATTCTACCAGAGTTTCTGATTTAGTTAAAGGTAATATTTTAGTTTTAACCAGCGAGGAAAAGACTTTCTATAAAGTTAGTTTTCCTGATAAGAGAATTGGTTATATAAAAAAAACTGATGCAAAATTATTTTCCGAATGGCAAAAAAGACCAAATCCGAATGCAGAAGCAATTCTTACTACGGCTAAAACATTAATTGGTGTTCCGTACTTATGGGGAGGGACTTCAATAAAAGGGGTTGATTGTAGTGGTTTTACCAAAACAAGCTATTTTTTAAATGGAATTGTAATTCCAAGGGATGCTTCACAGCAAGCTTTGGCAGGTTTAGATGTGGATGTACTTGAAAGCGACTCTACCAGCCTTGATAAGTGTTTGAAAAACCTAAAAGCAGGTGATTTACTTTTCTTTGCTGCAGCCAAACTTCGTGGAACAATTGGTGGGAGAGTAACACATACGGCGATTTATATGGGTAATGGAGAATTTATTCAATCGGCAGGAATGGTTAAAATTAGTAGTTTGTTACCAACCGCACCTAACTATGATGAACGTGAATTTAAAACTTTAGTAAGTGCAAAAAGGTACTTAACTGAAATTGGTAAACCAGAAATTACCAGAGTGGATAAACATGATTGGTATGGGAAGTAAAGTATAGGTATGTCATTCTGAGGGTTAATTTATTTCATAAAAATCAATATAAATGACTTTGTATAATAGAATTAGCCATTTAAGAGAAGTGTAAGACTACTTAAGCTTAGATTTCCTTAGATGCCTAAGATGGTTTAAAACATCAGTTTATATAACTTCATTGATAGCTTGTCGAAGAACAACGACGCATTTCGACAAGCTCAATGTGACAATTATCTACAAAAACATACCTCCAGAAGCTTCAATGCGTTGTGCATTAATCCATTTTGATTCTTCGGTGCATAAAAACGCTACGACAGGGCCAATATCATCTGGCAAACCTACTCTGCCTAATGCCGTTTGAGAAGCAATACCTTTATTCATTTGCTCATTATCACGAACAACACCACCTCCAAAATCAGTTTCAATGGCACCTGGAGCAACAATGTTTACATTAATTCCTCTAGCGCCCAATTCTTTAGCCTGATATTTTGTTAGCGTTTCCATAGCACCTTTCATCGATGCATAAGCCGCATAACCAGGTAATGCAAAACGAGCCAAGCCTGTTGATACATTTACAATACCGCCACCATCATTTAAAATAGCTAATGCTTTTTGTGTTAAAAAGAAGGCGCCCTTAAATTGTATATTTACTAAGGTATCGAATTGTTCTTCGGTAGTTTCTGCGTATGGAACATGAATTCCAATACCAGCGTTATTTACCAGATAGTCGAATTTTTCTGCATTGAAAACTGATTTTAGAACCGATTTAACTTCAATAAAAAAAGTATCGAAAGTTTTACTATCGGCAACATCTAACTGTAGAGCAGCAGCATTAACACCAAGTTCTTTAAGTTCTTTTACGGTTTCATCAGCATCAGCCTTCTTCGATTGATAAGTTAGAATTACATCTAAACCTTTTTTTGCTAAATGTATGGCTGCATTTTTACCCAATCCTCGGCTGCCACCAGTTACGAGTACAATTTTATTCTGTTTTTCCATTTTCTTTTAATTTGATAAACAAAGTTAAACGGAAACTTGCTGTAAAAATGGTGAGTAGTTAAGTTAAAATGGTGACAGCTTAAGTTTTATATGGTGACAATTTCCTTATTTGCTAAAGAAGTGAAATATTCTTCGCGATATTGCTTTGGTGTTTTGCCTTCGAAGTGTTTAAAAAACTTAGTAAAGTTTGATGGGTCGTAAGTTAAAATCCTGGCAATTTCAGAAATTGGGGTACTCACGTTTTGCAACATCGATTTAGATATCTCCATCAAGCGTTCTTCAAAAAAATAACAAGGAGAATGACCGGTTGCAGATTTAATTGTGTTACTAAAATGAGTAGGATGTACGTGTAATAGTGAGGCAAAATCCCGCACCTCAAACATTTCTATAGCTCTTCCAGAAACAATATCATCAAGATGCTTATCCAACTCTTTTAAATAATCGGCTGCAATTTCA
This sequence comes from Pedobacter jamesrossensis, assembly GCF_042650905.1. Classification (NCBI taxonomy): domain Bacteria; kingdom Pseudomonadati; phylum Bacteroidota; class Sphingobacteriia; order Sphingobacteriales; family Sphingobacteriaceae; genus Pedobacter; species Pedobacter jamesrossensis. The sequence goes on from NZ_JBHSBY010000120.1 coordinate 9,889, forward strand.
TGTTGGCGAGCAAAGAATTTCTGTGGAATTTTCATCTTTAATATTTTTATAACTTATCAAATATAAAACAGATGATGCCTAAGTGAGCGATTACTTTATTTTTTTACCTCTACCCAACCAAAGTAAACTATTCAAAATCATATTGTTTTGAATTTCATTGTCAAAAGTAAAAGATAGCGTTTTGTTTGTGTTGTCATATTTATGTTGATAATCCATATCGTTATGACCCATATTTACATAAACCATTTTGTAATTTTTATTGCTCCAAACCACCGGGTAATAACCGTTTTTCCAAATCTCATGTTGTTTTGGACCTGTTCCTAAAGGAAAACTTGTAGAATCGATAGCTAATAGAATTTTGATGGCAGAATTTTTTGTTAAATCATTTTGCCAGCGATACCATTCGTTTGGTTGCGATTTAAATGTTGCTGGAAGGTTTTTTGTTACAGGATGCTTTTTGTCTTCGACTCTTAAAATTGCAGAAGTTGGTTGCCAGGTATTGCTGCCATAAGCACCAGAAGCCAAGAAAGTATTATGATACCAATCCCAGTTCATATCATAAGCCGATTTTTCTAATGCAAATGCAGAGAAATGAAAACCCATCCATCCTCCGCCATTTTCCATATATTTTTGAAAGGCAGCTCTCTGTTCGGGTTTTTCTGGTCTGGTATCTAAAAATAATACAACCTGGTATTTTGAAAGAAATTCTGTGTTTAAATTATCCCAGCTAGAGGTCGAATCGTAACTAAAATTATTTTCGGCTGCCATTTTTGGGAAATATTTATTGGCTTCATTTACAAAACTAATGTGCGCCAAATCGCTTTTACCTGTATAAAAAGCAATCACTTTAAATTTGGGCTTTTTTGTCAAAGCTTTGCCAGGGCTTGCTAAAAAGCAAAGTAATAGCAAACATAATATTCTAAAATTTATCGTTTTCATTACATTAAATGAAGATAACTTTTTAGTTCAACCGAAACTATTTTAAGTAGATCTTATTTTTTACTGAAAGGTAAATCAAAAGACCCTTCTGTAACATTTACCGAGGTTTTTATAGAACTATCGTCATTCGGAGCTTTAAAAGCAAAAGTTCCTTTTATTCTATTATTTGCATCGCTGGTAATAACTAAAGTTCCACTTTCTGAAGAAAACGAACCACTCGGTGTTTGGTCTTTTTTATATCCTCCATTTCCATCAGTTTCCAAATTGTAAGTACCAACGCCTTTGTATCCAACAATTCCAAATGCCATATGCTTTTCGCCATTTATTGTTAATATGGATAGAACATTTTCAATAGGAGGAAGGTTCACCAAAACGGCCTCGCCAGTAAAACCCATTACAACTCCATCTACTTTGGCCGTTAAATTATTTGTGCCGTTATTTGTTTCAGGAAGTTTAATCGGAACTAAATTTATACTAAATTTCCCTTCGCTAATTGTTTTAGCCGCTGAGGTAACTACATTTTCGCCTTTAAATTCAAAAGTGCCCGTAATTATTTTTTGATCAGTATAGCTCGTAATTTTTATCATTCCAATAGCGTTCGCCATGTAAGATTCTGACGGTCCTGTATTGCTAGAAAGATACGTAGCGATATTATTATCGGCAACACTATAAGTGCCAACGCCTTTAAAATCATTTATCATTAAGCTAAATCCGCTTACTTCCTTAATACCAGAAATTTGAACACTAGTTTGTGTGCCAATATTATAAAATTGAGCGGTTGCTAGTGTACATTCTAATAAAATACCATCAATTTTTGCACTCATTGATGAGGTATTCCATTCAGGATGATAATCGATTACCTTTTTACAAGATTGAGTAAAGAAAAGGCAGATTAATGCCAATGCAAATAATTTGAAAGATACTTTCACGAGCGCAAATTTTTAAGGGTTAATGAATTAGTTCGCTAAGATAAAATAATTTAACAATGCTTCCATCGAAAATTATTTTAAGTTTTTTTAAACTTTTATTTGTCTCCAATAAAAAAGTCGCAAGCTTTACACCTGCGACTTCATATTAAAAATTCAACTTGTTTTCTTTATGGTAAAACAGTTTACGCCAATAAATTCTTCCAGCTCACCGCCTTACCAATAATGTCGCCCAAATCGGCAATGGCAACACGCTCTTGTTCCATGCTATCGCGATGGCGAATCGTTACCGTATTATCTTCTAAACTTTGGTGGTCAATTGTTAAGCAAAAAGGTGTGCCAATAGCATCCTGACGACGGTAACGTTTACCAATAGCATCTTTCTCTTCATAAATACAATTGAAATCAAATTTCAAAGTATCCATAATTTCACGAGCTTTTTCTGGTAAGCCATCTTTCTTCGTTAAAGGGAAAACAGCTACTTTATATGGTGCTAAAGCAGGATGCAAACGTAATAAAGTACGGCTATCCTGTTTATCTTCTGTGCTTAAATCTTGTTCTTCAAACGCATTAATCATGGTTAATAAAAACATACGGTCTAAACCAATTGAAGTTTCAATTACGTAAGGAACATAGTTTCCGTAAGGTTTGCCATCTTCATTTAAATCGTTATCGAAATATTGTAATTTTTTGCCCGAATATTCCTGATGTTGTGTTAAATCGAAATCTGTACGACTGTGAATACCTTCAACTTCTTTAAATCCGAATGGGAATTCGAATTCAATATCTGTTGCTGCATTAGCATAATGTGCTAATTTAACGTGGTCATGGTAACGATATTTTTCAGGTGAAGTACCTAAAGCCATGTGCCATTTCAAACGAGCTTCTTTCCAGTACTCAAACCATTTTTTATCTTCACCCGGGCGAACGAAAAATTGCATTTCCATTTGTTCAAATTCACGCATACGCATAATAAACTGGCGGGCAATTACCTCATTTCTAAAAGCCTTACCAATCTGTGCAATACCGAAAGGAATTTTCATTCTTCCCGATTTTTGTACGTTTAAAAAGTTAACGAAAATACCCTGCGCTGTTTCCGGACGAAGATAAACCTCATCACTGCCTTCTGCCATGGCGCCAAATTGTGTGCTAAACATTAGGTTAAACTGGCGAACATCAGTCCAGTTCGAAGTTTTAGAAATTGGGCAAATTACTTTATAATCAACAATTAAGTCTTTCAGTTGTGCTAAGTTTTCAGATTTTAAAGCCAGGTTCATTTCAACCTCAAGTGCTAAACCTTTTTTAACAAATTTCCAGCTCGGCTCATCAACGAAAGCATATTTAGTGTTATCTAAAATTGTCATTTCATCTTTAAAATTTGGCACCCAAGCTGCTTGTCCTTCATCACTTAATCCTAATATTTCTTGTTGAAACTCTTCAAAATTAGCTTTGTTTTCTGCAGAGAAGTTGGCTAATTCAGAATAAAGCTCATCAATTTTATTCTCTAATAACTGGTCGGCACGGTAACGTTTTTTCGAATCTTTATTGTCAATCATCGGGTCGTTAAAACCATCAACGTGTCCGCTTGCTTTCCAAACCTTTGGGTGCATAAAAATCGCAGAATCAATCCCTACAATGTTTTCATGCATTTGTACCATGGCTTTCCACCAGTACGATTTAATATTATTTTTCAACTCGGCCCCTAACTGGCCGTAATCGTAAACGGCACTTAAGCCATCATATATTTCGCTGCTTTGAAACACAAAACCGTATTCTTTAGCGTGTGATATTACATTTTTAAATTGTTCGTCGTTATTCTTTTGAGCCATAATGGAGGCAAAGATAATAAAAAGGTGGAGGGTTTAAAGGTATAAGGTTGAAGGTTTTTGAGCAGGGTTTAGATGTATTAGATTTTGGACTAAGCGCAATGAGCTGAGATGTTCTTATATTCCTTAAATGGTTCAATTTTTTTGAAAAGGTTAAGCAGTAATTCTTCGGTTTAAAAAGTCCCGCTGTACGCTTTACTTCGTTGCACTCCGTGTTCGCTGCCATCGGGTTTAGATTGCAAAAACAGAATCGCTTTTTTAGCACTTGTAACCCATTTTCCAAATCACATCTTACATCTTCCATTTTTTCCTATTTTTGACCCATGAAATTTTATCATTTACTTTTTCTCGGTGTAATTGTAGCTTTTAGTTCATGCAAACAGGAAGAAAAAGTTCATCATTATATTAAATTCAATAAGACTGGAGAACTGTATCAGTTTTTAAAGTGGTCGCCAGATAATCGTTTTCCGTTAATCAGTGCCCATCGAGGCGGTCCAATGCCTGGTTTTCCTGAAAACTGCATCGAAACTTTCGATAATGCCACAACCTATAACCCAATGGTTATCGAATTTGATATTGCTTACAGTAAAGATTCGGTAATGGTTATCATGCACGATGATAAATTAGATAGAACTTCAACAGGAAAAGGTGCAATTGGAAATTACACTTACGAAGAATTAAAAGCTTTCAATTTAAAAGATGGTGATGGAAAGGAAACCAAATTCAAAATACCAACATTGGATAGCGTTTTAAACTGGAGCAAAGGCAAAGTTTTGCTTACCATCGATTTAAAAAAAGGTGTTTCTTACGCAAAAGTGATTGAAAAGGTAAAGGAATATAAAGTAGAGAGTAATTCGATTATAATTACTTACACCGCAAATCAGGCACAAGAAGTTCATCAACTGGCACCAGATTTAATGATTTCGGCGTCAGTACAAAAGAAAGCCGAATTAAAAAGATTAAACAGTTTAGGGATTCCAAATGATAGAATAGTTGCCTTCGTGGGCGTTTCAGCACCCGATAAAGATTTATACGATTATCTACATGCTAAAGGAATTACAACCATTTTAGGCACAATGGGCAATATAGATAAAAGCTCAATTGCGAGTCCGGCTAGAAATATTTACTATCATTTGGTAAATAATGGTGCAGATATTTTATCATCAGATAATATAGGTCAGGCAGCAGAGCAATTAGATAAATTTAGGTATAATAAGAAGATAACTTCAGAATATATAAATTAGATTGCTTTGTGCCTCACAATGACGGTCGACTTAAAAAACTTTGCGCAAAACTTAGTGTTCTTTGCGGTTAATAAAACGGTATGAGTATTTCAGTTAAAAACCTATCTAAACATTACGATAAGCAAAAGGCAGTCGACTCGATTAGTTTCGAGGCTAAGGCTGGCCGCATTTTAGGTTTTCTTGGCCCAAATGGAGCAGGGAAATCGACAACTATGCGTATGCTTACCGGTTATTTAGAGCCAACTTCTGGTGGTGCAGAAATCTCAAACTACAATATTTTAACTCAAGCCATCGAGGCAAAAAAACACATTGGTTACTTGCCAGAAAACACACCGCTTTATACTGATATGTATGTAAAAGAATTTTTAAACTTCGTAGGGCAAACTTACGAGCTTAAAAATCTTTCCAACCGAATTGATGAAGTGATTAAAATGGTTGGCTTAGCCCCCGAACAACATAAAAAAATTGGGATGCTCTCTAAAGGCTATCGCCAAAGGGTTGGTTTGGCTCAGGCCATTATTCATAATCCTGATGTTTTAATTTTAGATGAACCGACTTCGGGTTTAGATCCAAATCAATTAGTTGATATCAGAGCTCTGATTAAAGAGTTGGGTAAAAACAAAACGGTTGTAATTTCTACACATATTATGCAAGAGGTAGAAGCCATTTGCGATGACATCATTATCATTAATAAAGGTAAAATTGTTGCAAATGATTCTCTTGAAGGCATTAAGAAAACTTATAATCAAAGTTCTTTAGAAGATATTTTTAGAAAATTGACTGCTTAATGGTTGTGCCGAATAGCTTATGCCTCTTAAAATGAATCTATATACGTCAATATTTAGTTAACTTCGGCTTTTAATAATCGTATGTACGCAGTATTTAAACGCGAATTATTTAGTTTTTTAAGTTCAATGGTTGCTTATATAACCATTGGCGTTTTTTTATCTGTTTCTGGTTTATTACTTTGGTTTTTTCCAGATACATCAGTATTCGATTACGGCTACGCAGAACTTAATGGTTTCTTTAGCCTAGTTCCATATCTTTTTATGTTTTTGATTCCGGCAATTACCATGCGTTCTTTTGCCGAAGAAAAAAGAGAAGGTACTTATGAACTTTTAATTACCAAGCCGATTACGTTATGGCAAATTGTAGTTGCAAAATATTTAGCTTGTCTATTATTGGTTCTTTTCGCTTTAATACCAACATTAATTTATTACTATTCTATTTCGAAATTGGGTTTTCCCGAAGGTAATATAGATTCTGGAGCAGTAATTGGTTCTTACCTTGGTTTATTTTTACTAGGTTCGGCTTTTACTTCAATAGGGATATTTGCCTCCGCTTTAACTAAAAATCAGGTCGTTGCGTTTGCAATTTCAGCTGCATTATGCGCATTTTCATTTTTAGGTTTCGATTATACAAGTCAGCTTTTTTCGATGCAGAATTTTGAGACCACAATATCGGCTATTGGTATCAATCAGCACTATAAGTCTATCAGCCGGGGCGTTTTAGATACACGCGATTTAATCTATTTTATTAGTTTTTCTACCTTGTTTTTATTGTTTACGAAGATTGCAACGGGAGGGAAGAAATAATGAAAAGTAATCGTAAATGGATAAACTTTGGTTTAGTTGTATTGGCTTTAGTTTTATTAAATATCGGTGGGCAATACATTTTTCACCGTTTTGATTTTACTGCCGATAAACGTTTCACATTAAGTGATAAAACTAAAACGCTACTTAACAGAACAGAAAAACCCATAATTATAACTGTATTTTTAAATGGAGAATTACCAGCCGCATTTAAGCGTTTACAATCATCAGTTAAAGATTTATTAACAGATTACAGAGCTTATTCCAAAGCAAACTTAAAAGTTGTTTTTATCGATCCGCTCGCTGGTTTTAATTCGGCAGATCAGGATACGGTAATAAACAATTTATATCAGCAAGGAATAGAAGCTACCAATTTAAGTGTCAAAACAGAAAGTGGTTTAACACAAAAACTGGTATTTCCTATGGCAATGATTGAAAGTGATGGCAAGCAAATGCCTGTTAAACTTTTTCAAAACCTGGATGCTGGCGGAAGTTATGAAGATAATATTAACCGTTCCATTGAAAATTTAGAGTACATATTTACATCTGGTATTAAGAAAGTGATTAGCGGGAGTAATCCTCGAATTGGATTTTCAGAATCGAATGGCGAACCTGCTGATTTAGAACTTTACGATGCCATGCATACACTTGCAAACAGCTACGAAGTTGGGCGGGTAAACTTAAATACAATTGATAAAGCTGGGCTTGATAAGTTAAAAATGCTAATTATTGTAAAGCCTCAAGCTCAATTTACAGAAGCCGAAAAGTATAAAATAAATTATTTTGTAATGAATGGCGGACGAGTACTTTGGAGTATCGACCAGATTTCTGCAGAATTAGATAGTTTGAGAGGAAAAGGCAGTCAAATGGTTCTTAACAGAAACCTGAACCTCGAGGATATGCTTTTTATGTATGGCGCCAGAATTAATTATAATGTAATCGCCGATAAAAATAGTGCAGATATTCCTGTTTCAACAGGTAACGTTGGTGGTCAGCCGCAAATTCAATTGGTGCCCTGGTTGTATTATCCGATTTTGTTACCCGATGCCTCGGCAAGTTTAGTTAAGAATCTCGATGGAATTAAAGCCGAATTTCCAAGTACTGTTGATACAATTGGTTCGAAAGGTGTTAAGAAAACTTACATTTTAACCACATCAGCTTTTAACAAAGTATTCAATGTTCCTAAACTATTCTCTTTACAGATGGTTGCAGAACAACCAGATCCTAAAACATTTCAAAATCCATTACAAAGTGCAGGTGTATTATTAGAGGGTAATTTTCCTTCTGTTTTTGCTGGAAGACCACTGCCTAAAGAAATTCAAAGGGCTTATACTGATGCTATAGCAAGTAAACCTTCTAAAATGGTTGTAATTGGTGATGGTGATATTTTTAAAAATCAAATTGTTGCTAAAGATAATTCGCCACTGCCCTTAGGTTTTGATAGATATACACAGCGTACTTACGGAAATAAAGCACTACTTTTAAATATTGTTGATTATTTTACAGACGATGATAATTTAATTGTATTAAGGAACAAAGAAGTTAAAATCAGATTGCTTGATAAAGCAAAAATTAAACTGGAAAAAACAAAATGGCAAATAATAAATATTATTGCGCCATTATTATTGTTAATATTTTTTGCAATTTTTCAACATTATTACCGCAAGTACAAGTACGCTAAATAATTTTTATATTTTTGAAGAAGACTAATTGATATCATGAGATTTATAGTATCCACATCAACTTTATTAAAACACCTGCAAACTGTTAATGGTGCATCTAGCAGCAGTACGGTTTTACCTATATTAGAAAATTTTCTTTTTGAAATTAAAGACGGTAATCTAACCATCTCTGCTACTGATTTACAAACCAGTATGACAACTGCGTTGGCCGTAGAATCAAAAGAAGAAGGAAAGGTCGCCGTTCCATCTAAAATTTTATTAGATACACTTAAAACTTTACCAGATCAGCCAATTGCTTTTAATATTGATGATACTACTTTCGCAATCGAAATAAGTGCTGGCGATGGTAAATACAAACTGAGCGGTGAAAATGGAGATGATTTCCCTAAAATTCCCGTTGTAGAAAATGCTTCATCAGTAAACTTACCAGCCTCTGTTTTAACAGAAGCAATTACTAAAACAATATTTGCAGTTAGTAACGATGAATTACGTCCGGCTATGACGGGTGTTTATTGCCAGTTATCACCTCAGCATATAACATTTGTAGCAACTGATGCACATAAATTGGTTCGTTATCGTCGTATGGATAGCAAAGCTGATAAAGCAACTTCATTTATTTTGCCTAAAAAAGCTTTAACACTGTTAAAAGGTGCTTTACCTTCAAACGACATTAACGTATCTGTTGATTATAATGCGACGAGTGCTTTCTTTAAATTCGAAAACATCAACTTAGTGTGTCGTTTAATAGATGAGCGCTATCCTGATTATGAGGCGGTTATCCCTCAGAACAATCCAAATAAATTGGTTATTGATAGAAGTTTGTTTTTAAATACACTTCGTAGAGTAGTTATTTTTGCTAATAAAACAACCCACCAGGTTAGATTAAAAATTAACGGCAGCGAATTAAATATTTCATCAGAAGATTTAGATTTTGCTAACGAAGCACATGAGCGTTTAAGCTGTCAATATGATGGAGAGGACTTAGAAATAGGTTTTAATGCACGTTTCTTAATTGAAATGTTAACCAATTTAAGTGGTGATGAAGTTACTTTAGAGCTTTCTACACCAAACAGAGCTGGTTTATTAATCCCACAAACTAACGATGAAAACGAAGATGTTTTAATGTTGGTTATGCCAGTTATGCTAAATAACAGTTATTAATCTACTAAATTTTTAGTTTTTATAGGAGAATGGCTTGGTTTTTGACCAAGCCATTTTGCTTATTACCAAATACAACTACCTATGAAAATCTTTACGAAACGTGTCTCAAACACCTATGCAGTTTTATTTACAATTTGTATTTTATCGCTATTTTCCTGTAGTAAGAAAAACCCCGATGTAATTGTTCAAGGACAAGCTAAAATTAAAGTTATCAACGCAGTACAAACAGAATTTAAGCAAGATGTTTTTATTGATAATGAAAAATTAACTACAACTTCTTTAGCCTTTGGAGAAACAAGCGATTACGTTAAAATTCCATCGGGAAGCAGAAATTTGACTTATGTAGGCAGTAATAATTTAAATACAGATGCAAATTTAAATTTTACACCATCCTTAACATATAGTACTTTCTTAGTTTCGGATAGAAATGGAAACAGGGAAATTGTAAATTATGAAGATAATCTAAGTATTTCTGATATGACAACTGCCAAAATCAGACTTATTAATTTAACACCTTATTTTACTACTGGCATTAATGTAACCGTACAAGCAGGAGCACAATTTGTAAATGGATTATTGTTTAAAGAGGCCTCAAATTACTTTGCTTTGGATGCAGGTGCGGCACTTCGATATAATGTTGTTGGTTCTGGAAGTGTAAAAAGTATTGCAGCTACAGATTTGCTGCCTGGTAAAATTTATACAATTTGGTTCAGTGGTTTAAGCGCTTCAACGGTAGAAGCTCATCTTATCGAAGATAATTAGAGCCTTAAAATCTATATCTTATTAGAATACAATAACTATCTTTGTTGCCTAGATATATCCACCTTTATGATGTTTAAAGTTGCTTCCTTTTTAAAGTTATCGTTCCTCCTTGCCGGAATTTGTTTAATCGCAGCCTGTGTTAAGAATGATAATTTAATTAAAGGCGATTCGAAGATCCGGTTTTTTAATTATGTTGGAGAACTTTCTCAGGATTTTTACATGAGTGGAATCAGAAGGGCAACAACAACTGGTATAACCTATGGAAATAGCACTGAATATTTAATTTATGAAGGTGATAAAGAATATAATATTTTAGCTAAGAACACTGGAACAACAAAAATTAGTGATTCGCTTAAATACAAATTTGATATTGGTAAAAACTACTCTGTATTTTATTCAAAAGCTTCCGAAACAGACTCTTTGTTAAGGGTTTACGAAGATAATTTAACGCCTGATACTGCTAATTCGCGGTTGTTTTTTATAAATCTTGGCTATACTTTAGGCTCCAAAGTTGTAATAAAAGATAGAACATCGCTTTTAGCAACTTTAGCAAACGGCGAAAATTCTGGTTATGTTGTATTGAAACCAGGCATTAATGCTAAAATTTCTTTAAATCTTGTAGATTCTGCAAGTGTAATCGACACAATATCTCATACCAATTTTTATAAAGGGAAAACCTATACTATCATAATAGATGGCGTAGCTAAAGGAGCAAATAAAGGAAAGCTTAAAGAGCGATTGATTGTCAACAATTAATCAAATTCAATTAATATTTCAGAAACCGCTTTTAATCAAATTGATATTCCTATTTTTGCCCAAAATCAGACACATTGGAATTACTACAACAACTCATAGATTTTATACTGCACATCGATGTTCATTTGGCACAAATCGTTAACGATTACCAAACTTGGACTTACTTAATTTTATTTCTTATCATTTTTGCCGAAACGGGATTAGTTGTTTTACCATTTTTACCTGGTGATTCGCTGCTATTTGCTATGGGTGCCTTAATTGCAGGAGAGCATGAAACAGGCTTAAATATTTGGGTAATGTTGTTGATTTTGATTGTGGCGGCAATTTTAGGTAATACGGTTAATTTTAAATTGGGTAGCGTATTAGGAGCAGGCGTATTTAAGGAAGAAAATAAAATTTTAAAGCTTAAATATTACGAACAGTCGCATGAATTTTTTGAAAAGCATGGTGGTAAAGCGATAATTTTTAGTCGTTTTTTACCAATTTTCAGAACTATCGCTCCATTTGTGGCAGGAATAGCAAAAATGCCTTTTGGCCGTTTTACTTATTTTAATATCATTGGCGGAGTAGCATGGATAGTTGCTTTGCTATTAGGTGGTTATGTTTTAGGACAAATTCCTATCATTAAAAATAACTTTGAATTGGTTATTGTTTTTATTGCAGTTGTAACTTTTGTGCCTGCAATATGGGCAGCTGTAAAGAGTAAAATGCAACCTAAAAAGATAGAAGAAATTATTGAGGGTGAAGATTCTAAATAGAAACAGCTATATCAAAATTAATTTTGAAGACTTGTTGGCGGAATAATATTTTGGATTACGTCCTTCTCGAGAAAACGGAAATCTTAAAGCGATATAAAGTTTAAAATAATCCCTACTAAAGCATTAAGATGCCCAGCCAAGCTGAGCATGACGAGTAATCGCAATGGTAATTATAGCATTGGAATTGATTTTATTGCTTCCGCAATGCTCATTATACCAACTGCAATAATCATTATGCAGATAACTAAAGGCTTTCTTAAAATTAATTTTGAAACTTTGTTGTCGGAATAATATTTTGGATTACATCCTTCCCATGAAAATGAGAATTTTAAAGCGATAGAAAGTTTGAAATAAGGGAATGAATGCTTATGTTTCTGTGAAGACACAGAGGATGGAGCATCATTTTGTTTTGAAACTAAATTTCTCTTCCAAGAATAAGACCTTTCTGATACTTTTTCTCTATATCAACTTCCTCTTTCTTATCTTCTGTATCAGGCTCAATTTTAATCAAATTTTTTAACTCGGGCTGGCCGGCATCAACCCAAGCAGAATACCAGAAAGAACCAATTTCTAATATGGAAGAACGCATTTGCCTTTCTACCATCTTTTCCATTTTATCGTGATAAGCTTTAGAGTAAGCTAAAGAATATTGTTTTAGAACCACATTATTCCGTTCGGAGAAACTATATTTATTATCAGTTGGAAAAGAAGCGGCTAACTGAGCCTCAAAAGTTAAAACCGTATCAACTAAAGTATGGGTATGTTTAATGATTTTCCAGGCCTCTTTTAATGGGTTTTCGATGTAATTTGCTTTACCAACAACGAAGTTGTAATTAGTTGAGAATAATTCGGGTAAACGGCTTTCCCAGAAAGCATGAATACCAACATGGTTGGTTAACTGACCGTTGTGATTGGAAGTGGTGTGCAAAGGCACATGGGCATCTCCGATGTAATGACCTAAATCGGCAGAATATTTTAAAATCTTTACAGAATCTCTGGTTTTAAAAGCCTTTACTAAACTGAAATAAGTTCGTTGGATTTGCCAAGGAACAATGCCATAAATATTCAAATGTTTTTGCCCATACTTTATTACTGCATCATTCCATTTTTCGGGAATACTATCTATACTTTTTTCATAGTTTTCTACATCTAAATAATGTCGGGGAGCTTCTAAAGTATCTGCATATCTTCGTTTATCGGGGTCTACAGCATGTTCGGTAATGTATTTGATGTTCTTTTTATAGAAACCAATCATGCCTGTTGGCAAAGTGAAAACAGCCAGATTATTAATTCTTTGATGGGCAAAGAATCCCCAGGATGTACAAAGAAAAAGTGGGATGATTAACGCAATAATTATCGTTAATCTTTTCATTATTTTAATTAGTTAAGCATTTTCAATCTTTTCAATATCGAGTTTTTTCATCTGCATTACAACATTCATAACTCTTTCGGCTTTTTCTGGGCTTGAAGAAAGCAGATCGGCTATATTTGTTGGAACAATTTGCCACGAAACCCCAAATTTGTCTTTTACCCAGCCACACATACTCTCTGCACCACCATCTTTAGTAAATGTTTCCCAATAATAATCTATCTCATCTTGGGTATCACAACTTATCATAAATGATATGGCTTCATCAAAGTTTAATTTTGGGCCTCCATTAAGTCCCATAAACTTGTTTCCATTAAGTTCGAAAGTAACTACCATTGGAGTAACGTGGGTAATCTTTGAGTTTTTGAATACTGTACAGTAGAAATTTGCCGCTGCCTCAGCTTGTCCGTCAAACAAAAGGCATGTTACAAGTGGTTTTGCCATTTCAATATATTGGTTAGAATTTGATTTATACAAGTTAAGCAAGAATTCTGATTTATTAGAACATGAAAAAGACTTATTTTATGGTTAATCTTTAATTAATTGGAGGAAATAGTTTTTAATAAAGGGCTATTAAAAATGCTAACTGGCGATATTACCTTTTGATTTAAAGGTAAATTGTTGCCATATCTTTCTGCCATTTTTTTCTTTACTGCGATATTATTCAAGTCAAAATTCTTTAACTTTTCTAAGTTGCCAATTTCAATACCTGTTGTTCCCTTATATATTTTCCAAATTAATTCCGAGCAATAAATTTTCTCATCAGACCAATCAAAATAAATATCGTAATGCTTACCCTTAAATTGATTGGTTGCCAGTTTCATTTTTTCAATAATTGAAGTTGATAAAACTTTATTCGCATTTTTTAATCTTTTAATAACATAATGCTTATCTAGGCCTTTATTAATCCAATCTTTTAATGGAGTAAATTTTACTGGCTCCACAGCCTCAAAAACAAAATATTGATTATTAATTTTGAATATAATTCCACAATGACTGTACTTTGAGTGTGTTGCAACTTGTATGGCTTTACTCTGTGTAGAAGTTGAAGTTTGGAAGATTATATCTCCATCTTTAATCTCAATATTTTCTACTAAAAACGAAGCTTGATTGCTTAAATGATAAAAAACTTTAGGAGTGGCTAGATTTAATACAAAGATTATAAAAGTAATTAATATGATTCTAATCATTATACAGTGAAATTATACTCCAAACTGTCCTAAATGATGATCTAAATGTTTGTAAAACATATTGTTCCATTCTGTTTTGGTTAACTTTCCGAAAGAAAGTGATTCTTTGCCATCGAAATGAGTTTCTCCTAATTCTTGTGTTTCATTGATGTAAGCAATTAAACGTGCTTTTTCTTTCTCAAATTCCTTTTCATCGGTAATTAAAAATGCCGGTGCTGTTTGGCTGCTTTTTTTGTATGGCTTCTCACCAACAACTACATTTTTAATAAATGCTTTCAAAATGAGCTTCATAAAAGCATTTGGCTTTGGGTGGATATCATCGTAAACCATTTCGTAACTTACATTACAATGTGCAAGCATTTGCGAAACATTCATTTTGCCCCAAAGTTGATTTGTGGATGGGGTAAGTTTATTTATCCTGCTGATTACTTCGCTGGTTACAGCGGGTTGAAAAATGTTCTTCATGTTTTTTATTATCGTTTTTTAATTCTTCAACATTTTAAAAGAAAACCACCCTAACAATGCAATAATTATAGCCATTAAAATCCAAAGCCAAGCTTTGTTTTCGAATAGGGGTTTCTCTATTTTAACTGAATATGCTGGATTTTTCTGTTCACTTCCAATCGAAGCTGAAGTTAAATTGAGCGGGATTTTACTTTCAAATTTTTCGATTTCATAACTTGGTGAAGTTGCTTTTTCGTTACCATAATATAAAGCATAGTTAGCCCCAACATTATCAAAACGAGCAACTAGTTCATAAAGGTTACCTTTCAGTACTAAGCCAGTTAATCGTAAAGGTTTATTATCGTTATTGTGAATGATAATTTTAAGTCTGGATGCAATTGTATTTGGAAAATTAAATTCCAGTTTTTCTAATGAGCTAATAGTTCCATCAAAAAGTTGCGCATAATTATATTGAATTCCTTTTTCAGTTTTGAAACTATCTGTAGCATACTCAATTTTAAAAGAACGATAAAAATCGAAATCACTCTGCACATTTAGTTTTAAATAGGAGAGGGGAACTGGGTTTTTTAAATCAACAGTTATGATACTTTCTTTAGTTTCCGAATCATTAAATAAATGATAAGACTTGTACGCGACAATTTGGTAAGTTCCTTTTATAGTATCTGTTTTAGCAATTTTAGCCTCTAATAATTCAGGTTGAATATCACTTTTTACAGCAATTCGGAAATACTGATATTTGGAATCGGGAAAGCTAAGTTTCGTGAATTGATAATCGGTATTGTTGTTTTTTATTGATAAAATCCTGTAATTCTTTAAAACCGAATACCATTCTTTGTTGTCATTACTTCCCTCAAGTGTTACCCGCCAATCGAAATTAGTTTGCTTAAAACTCAAGTCAATCTGGTTAATCGAACTTACTTCTGGCGATTGAAAAGTATAAAAATAACCATTAGGATTAGCACTTTGGTTAAGCTGTTTAAAAGAAATTCCCTGCGTATTAATCTTGTCTGCACGCTGTTTTAATAAATATGGAACCTCAGTTGTGTCTTTTCCATTCACACCAAAAATCCTCAAATCTTCAAAACCTGCATTTGCATTTTTATACAATTCATCGGGCAATTTCATGCTGTGCCAAATGGTATTTATACCAGTTATTTCTCTCTTAAATTTATAGGTATTGGTTTGTGCATTTGCGATAGCTACATAAACAAATAGCAAAAAGAATAACTTAATTTTTAACTTCAACATCATCAATAATTAAATGTTTGTATTTGTTATAAAGGAATGAAATGATAAGCAATAATATACCCAGCGATACAAAAACAATGGTTTTTGAGATTGTACTGAGGTAAGCAATATCGTAAACAAAGAGCTTGATTAAAGTAATGCCGAATAAAACCATCGCTCCAATACGTAAATGTTTTTTGTTTTTCGCTAAGCCCTTGCTGATTAAAAACAAGGAATATACGCCCCATAAAATGCTTAAACCAAGTTTATAACTTCCATCCAGCTCTGCAAGTTCTAAAATATTAATCAGCTCGCTGCTGATAATCCACAAAATGGAAAGGTACAATAGGTAATCGAACATGGTTTTAAAATTGCGCTTTAAAAGTCCTGACTTCATCAGTTTATAGCATTGAACAATCAATAAAGCAAAAAATGCAAGGCTTAAATAACGGATACCAATGTTAAATGAACTGATGTTGAAATACTTATTCTCATGAAATAAATACGCATCCCTGAGCTCGCTTAAATTATAAAGACCATGGGTTAAAAATGCAACTACAATAATGAGATTTATAACCAAACTAGTAACAGCCAGTTCGCCATTTTTAAGTTTTTTAATATTTAGATAAGTTAAAGCAGAAGCAAAAAATAAAGTGTAAATGTAAATCCAAGCGGTTTTAAGTTGTTCGTAATTATAGTTGTATTGAAAATCGACATAGCTTGATTTGGCGCCCGGATTTGTATTAATTTTAGTGAGCTCGAAAAGGTTGTTAAAGTGTTTTGAAATCTCCAATCTGAACGTTACATAAATAACAAGCAATAAAATTGAGGGAATTGAGTAACTTAAAATTTGCCTCATCCAAATCCATTCTGCTGATTTTTCGGTTTCTTTTTTACTGATGCTAAACATCCAGATGAAACTTGCAATAAATATAACTGCCGTTAAAAAGCCAACATTTAATATTGGAGTAATTACTTCTGAACCAAAATATACATCATAATAGGTTGTCCAGTCTTGTAATAAACTGAAAAAAGCTAAAAATATTAATGGAAACGATAGTTTTTCGTAAATGGCAATCAGCTTAACTCTTCCTAAATAGAACAATATCGCTGCCTCAACCGTCCAAAAAATAGTTACCCAACCACCATTTAATTGTACCGGAACAGCCATTGTGATGAATGTAATCACCATAGCCAAAATAAGGTAGAACAAATTTCTATCTGCTAATTCTTTTTTATAAATAATCAAACTCACAATAAAGTGAATAACAGCGTTTACCAATGTAAATAAGCCTAATAGCTCTACACTGTTTTTGTTTTCGGATAAAATAAAATACCCGATTCCGTAATAAATAAAGGAGTTTAAAAGTATGATTACGACATCACTTAAGCCGAAAATTTCTTTCTTGCTGATTTTATAGGCAAGGTTTGTAATGTAAAATATAATGAAGAATAAAGCCGAAAATAGAATAGATAAACCAAAGAAATGATTGTCG
The DNA here is from genome assembly GCF_042650905.1 of Pedobacter jamesrossensis. NCBI lineage: Bacteria > Pseudomonadati > Bacteroidota > Sphingobacteriia > Sphingobacteriales > Sphingobacteriaceae > Pedobacter > Pedobacter jamesrossensis. The sequence goes on from NZ_JBHSBY010000120.1 coordinate 27,282, forward strand.
GAACTTAAATCTAATCGCCAACTTAGAAAGATTATCCAGGTTAAACTGAAAGATGCGTAAAAAAGTGGTTTCCAGTATTTTTTGAAACTTAAAATTAAAATACCAATGTTGATAATGGCCATGTAGGTGAACAATACGCCAACTTTGCCAGAGCCATCACTCAATAGAAATGGGACTGCATAGGCGCCAACTAAACCAATGTGGGCGATTACTTGCTTATTATATTTTATTGCAGCTACAACGGTAAAGGAGGTGAATACGACCATTAAGCCAAAAGCCAAAGCTTGTGGAATAAGGGAATAAAAATCGTAGGCAGCGTAAGTAATAAAGTACATAATGGCAATAGCACCACTTACCAAAACCGCCGAAAAATTATCGTATTTAGCTTTAAGTTTTATGGCAAAAGCCATTAAGCCTGCACCCATGGCATAACCTAAAACTATCCTGGTTAGCGGACTAATCATTTCGTGGTCAATTGCATATTTCGCACCAATAGCTACCCCAATAATTAAAATTAATATGCCAATTTTACTAATTAGGTTTTCTCCAATAAACTTTTCGAAATCAGATTTAACCATATTTTCACGCTTAAACCTATCGGAAAAGTTTGGTTGTGGTGGATTTGTATTTGGTGGAAATGTGCCAGAAATTGGTTTTGGTATTGCCGAATTTTGAGCAGCTACACTTGGTGGTGTATTTCTTGGTGGAGGTGCAATAACTGGATGATTAACTGTCTGGCTATGAATTGGAGCAGTTCCAGGCGATTGCATTGCTTTAATTTCGTCTCTTAAAGCCTTAATTTCAGCCTCGAAACCCTGTTGCCTTAACAATAAATTTTCCAGCTTAACTAAAAGCAGGTTTAATTTTTCCGAATTATCCATTCTATATTTTATCGTGCGTAATTTACTTAATAAATATAGGGATGAATTTTTACAAGGTTAACAAAATTAATTTAAAGTGTTCGAATGATTAAGTTGAATAATCTTGAAGTAAAATCTACGTTTAAATATCCGACTCTACCTGTAAATGAATAGATTTACAACGAAATTATATCCTATGGAATTATCTTGCCCAATATCTGCCGAACGAGTAAATGAAAATGTTGTTAGAATTATAGCTTTTATGGTTGCCGTTATTGCGATATTCTGTGTAGTTTTTGCTAATTATTGGGCAATCATATTTCTGCTGCTCGATTTCGCTGCCAGAGCATTTAGCTCAGGTAAATTTAGCTTGCTAAAATTTGTTGCCATTAGGATTTCAAATGCGCTATCGCTAAAGCCAATAATGAAAGATTTGGCACCAAAAAAGTTCGCCGCAACTTTGGGCTTTGGGTTCTGCTTACTAATTACGGCGATGTTTTTATTAAACTTTGTTACACTTGCAATGGTTTTAACGACTATAATGACAATCTTTGCATTGCTGGAAAGTCTTTTTGCCATTTGTGTGGGATGTTATGTTTACAGCTTTGTTCAAATGTTAAAAGGGAATAAAGCATAAATTATTTCTGCAATGCTTTTCTAACAGCTGGTGCAATTTTATTGCCGAAAATCTCGATCGATTTCATCATGGCTGCGTGTGATGGTCCGCCGACATCCATGTGTGCAGAAAAACGGGTTAAGCCAAAAGTTTCTTCCATTGCTAAAATTTTATCAACCGATTTATTGGTGTCGCCAATAATTAAAGCGCCATCCTTTTCTATCCCTGCATCGAATTGATTGCGTTGGTAGGGTGCCCAACCACGAGAACGACCAATTCTATTCATTTGCGCAGAATAAAGCGGATAATAGTAATCAGCAATTTCCTGATTATTTTCTCCGAATAGCGAATGCATGTGTACCCCAACTTCAAATTTAGCCATATCGTGGCCATAAGCCTGATAAACTTTTTTATAGTAATCGAAAAGTGATTTAAATTGTATAGGCTGACCGCCAATGATAGCAAACATAACAGGTAAACCTAATCTTCCAGCACGTTCTACCGATTCTGGTGTTCCGCCAACGGCCACCCAAATTTTTAAATTATCGTTTACTGCACGAGGTAAAACTTCTTGATTAACCAATTCTGGACGGAATTTACCCTTCCAGCTGATTTTTGGTTCTTTGTTGATTTTTAAAAGTAGCTCTAATTTTTCTTCGTAAAGCTCGTCGTAATCTTGAAGATTATAACCGAACAGAGGAAAAGATTCGATGAAACTTCCGCGACCAGCCATTAACTCTGCTCTGCCGTTGGAAATTAAATCTATAGTGGCAAAGTTTTGGTAAAGCTTTACCGGGTCTGATGAGCTTAAAACCGAAACGGCACTGCTTAATTTAATGTTTTTAGTTACTGTTGCAGCTGCGGCTAAAATAATTTCAGGACTAGAAACTGCATAATCAGGGCGATGGTGTTCGCCAATTCCATAGAAATCTAAACCCACTTCATCCATAAGTTTAATTTCTTCTATAATTTCCTGAAGTCTTTGTTGGGCGGGTTGAATTTCTCCTTTTGCATTAACTTGCAAATCGCCAAACATGCCGATACCTAATTCCATATTGCTAAAATTTATAAAGCAAAGTTAATAGGTTAAGGTTGTAGAATTTTTGATGTATGGTAAGAATTTGAATTTTTGCAATTAGCAAATTAAGTTTTTTTGGTTAACCTAAGTTATTTAAACCCGATTGAAGTGTAAACTAAAAGCTTTTTCTGCTTTTGTTGAAACGAAAAGCGGGGCTATCGTAACCGATTAATGCTGGAATTGCTTTTCAAACATTTAATGAATAACCATATAAGAACTGAAGTTTCATAGCAGCTTGATAGTGTTATATTGTTGGCCATGGTTGGTGTCTCCACGAGCCATAAATTTACTCTATTTTCTTGCCTTTCATCGCTGTTGAAATGGCTGCATCCATTACACGTTCTGCAAACGGACGCGTAAATTCGTTCAGCTCATCCGCTTTTTTCAAAATTGTATCTTTTTCTTCACTGGCTAAAGCTCTTTTCAAAGCTTCGATATGGGTTTTCGTTTCAGCGATTTCCTCTTCCGTTAAATGTTCTGCATGTTTTTCGATGAAACGTTCGGCCGTGTAAAGCAATTGTTCGCCCTCGCTTCTGGCTTCGATTAACATACGTTGTTCTACATCGCTTTTTGCATGAGTAATGCTATCAATCAGCATTTTTTCTACCGTATCATCGCTCAAACCATAGCTTGGCGTAATCTCGATTTCTTGTTTCACGCCAGAGCGTAACTCAATGGCCTGAACGGTTAAAATACCATCGGCATTTAACAAAAAGTTAATATCAACTTTAGGTAAGCCCGCGGGCATTGCCGGAATGCCTTTTAAATCGAATTCAGCAAGCTTGCGGTTTTCTTTAACTAAATCGCGTTCGCCCTGGTAAACTGAGATTTTCATGTTCACCTGGCCATCAATTGAAGTGGTATATTGGCGGCCAGCTTTAGTCGGAACCTTGCTATTGCGGGCAATAATCACATCCATTAAGCCGCCCATAGTTTCGATCCCTAAAGAAAGTGGTGTAACATCGAGCAATAAAATGTCGGAACGATTTCCAGCCAAAACATCGGCCTGAATGGCTGCGCCAAGCGCTACAACTTCATCAGGATTGATGTTGTCTTGTGGTGTTTTTCCAAAGAAATTTTCTACCTGTTGCTTAACGAAAGGTGTGCGTGTAGAACCGCCGACCAAAATAACATCATCAATATCTGAAGGGGTTAAATCGGCATCTTTCAATGCATTTTTGCAAGCCGTAATGGTTTCCTCAACCTTTGCTGAAATGAGTTGTTCGAAAGTTTGCTTATCTAGTGTACACCAGATTTCGCCAACTTTTTCATTGTATAAATTTTGAGTTGATAATGCTTTTTTCGCTGCCTCTGCTTGTAAACGCAAGGTTTGCATCAAAATATTATCTTCGGCAACTGTTTTAATATCTAAATTATTTTTCTCAATCCAGTGATTTAAAATGGCTCTGTCGAAATCATCGCCACCTAAATAAGTATTTCCGTTTGTCGCCAAAACTTCGAAAATTCCATTCTGAATTTGAAGAATGGAAACATCAAAAGTACCACCACCTAAATCGTAAACCGCAATCGTTTTTTGTTGCGATGGGTCTAAACCGATTCCGTAAGCCAAACTTGCTGCGGTTGGTTCGTTCACAATTCGCATCACATCTAAACCTGCCAACTTTCCGGCATCACGTGTGGCTTGTCGCTGGCTATCGTTGAAATAGGCAGGAACTGTAATTACAGCTCTGTTGACTGGTGTTTTTAAAGCGTGTTCCGCCCTTGCTTTCAGCTCTTTTAAAATCTCGGCTGATAGTTCGATTGGTGTGTAAAAACGGTCGCCTGCTTGGATTTTAACCAATGCGTCGCTATCATCATCAATAATTTTGTATGAGAAAATGTCTTTATGGTCTGCTACATCTTTGTAAGAGCGACCTAATAATCTTTTAACAGAGAAAATTGTGTTTGCAGGATCGGTGGTTAAAAATTCTTTGGCTTCGTTCCCTACAATCGCATCGTTTTGGTTGTTGAAATACACCACTGATGGTACCAATAAACCTTTTCCGGCATCGTTTATTACTTGCGGATTTTTATCGGGGTTAATGAATGCAACCAAGCTGTTGGTGGTGCCTAAATCGATTCCGACTATAATTTCTTCCTTTTGAAACGAACCTGTAGCAAGGTTAATTGATATTTTTGCCATGGGGCGAATTTACAGAGATTGTTGCAATGTTTTAAGGCTGAAATGTTTTAATGTTGTAAAGATTGATGATTTGGAAAGGAGTGGTTCGGTAATTCTTCGGGAAGTGTAGTCCTGCTTTTGGTACAAGCCAAGCAGAAAAAGCTTGGGCTTTTCCCGTTAATCAGGTTTATGATGAAAGGGAAGTGTTTATGGCTAATGGTTCTCGGCTTGGCGAAGGCGGGCTTTCCAGCACAAATTTTTATCCTGAGAACTGAACTTTATGTAACCACAAAACTGTTTGCGGAGCACGAAACCCTGCTTATTGCAAATTTGCTGTTAGCGGATGCTCTTTCATCTGTCGGTTGACTGCCGTGTCTGGTCATGTATCTACTGAAAAAATAAAAAAGAGGGAAAGGAAAAATTTTTGTCTTGTCGGGAAAGGGCAAGCTCTTTTTCAAACTTCCGTTTGCGTGTGTGTGCATTAAGCGGTTTGTAAATGTGCTTGTCCCAGTGCGGTTGCTTATTTCTTTGATAGTTCTGCGGGTGCATAACCAAAATGTTTTTTGAAAGCGTAAGAGAAATGAGATAAATCTTCAAAACCTAATTCCAAATAAATATCAGATGGTTTTCTTTCTTTTTTTCAATGGAAAAATATGCTTCTTGCAACCGTTTCTTAACTAACCAACGATTTGGTGTTTCATTAAAAGTTTTTTTGAAGGCTCTTTTGAAGGCCGATAAACTTCGCCCTGTCATATATGCTAAGCGTTGTACGCTTACGTTGAACTTGAAGTTTTTATTCATAAACGCTTCCAAATTTATTTTTTCGGGTATGCCGTAGTCAAAAAATATTCCCCCAAATTCGGGTTGATTTTTCTACAAGATGATAAGCAATTCTTCTCGTTTGATTTCTGCAAATGTTTTGTCAATTTTCCCCGAAGAATTGTAATATGGTGCAAGTGACTAAATTGTTCAGGCGAAGTTTCGGGTCCGATATAACAAGATTTTATGTCAGTTACTTTCATTTTTTAGCTGCTTCTTTAATGTCGTTTACTTCCAAAATGTTTTTTGAATAACCTTTTGTGGCTGTATTTATCATCGCCTTGCCAATTTCTTCAATGGTGCATGCAGGAAAGAAAATGCTTAATACAGGATAAAAAATCTTATGTGCTATGCGATTGTATCCGTAAAAGTTTTGTTGTCTTTTCGTTGGTTTCATCAATGCAGGTCGGAAATGAAAAGCTTTTTCTGAAAATATTTTTGTTAGTTCATTTTCCGTTTTTCCTTTTACTCTTGCCCACATAACATTTCCTTTCTCTGTGTTATCAGTATGATAACCCGATACTAAATTGAATGTTATGTTTGGATTTAATTTTTTCAGCACATTTGCAAAGTGAATAGTCATGTCAAAAGTCATTTTTGTGTATTCGGCTTCTGAAATTCCTGCCGAACTTTTTCCTGCACAATAAAAACAAGCATCATAGCCTTTTAAATTTTCAGCATAATTTTCAATCTCAAAGAAATCAGGCACAAGTAATTCTGTCAACTTCGGGTTTTTAATTCCACAAGGTTTTCTTGAAATACTTAACAATTGTGATACTTCACTGTTTTGCAGACATTCCAATAGAACGCCCTCGCCAACCATTCCTGTTGTTCCTGTTATAATTACTTTCATTTTTCTTATTCCTATTATTTTGCTTATCGCATTCCCAATTTTATTAGTTTTACTTTATGTCATCCATCGGGACACAGAATAATTCATTAACCATAATGGTATCCAAATATTCTTAAAGCCCGCTAATCAAGCCTTCCTCAAGGTTAAAAGTAACATCACATTGTTTTCGTAAACACGACTATCCTTTTGTGTTCCCAGAATATGAACATAAAGTGCTGCTCGCTCTTCGTCTGCCGTGATAGATAGATTGAAGCGTCATTTTCATTGCCTATGGAAATCGTTCTGCTACTGTACCCCATAATTTCGTTTGGTTTTCTAATGAGTGATAACCTCCAAACCGCCAGGATTTATTACCACTCAGTCAATAAACACAATAAGGTGTCTTTAAATTATTTATTTTAGCGAAGTTACCAGCCACCATCGAAGTAAAATATTACCCTGCTGTTTCTTTATTTTCCATTGTTTAAAAATTTTATGCTGTAAATATGGTAAGCAGCCTACCAAGTACATCTTTTAAATAACTTTCTCGATGTTTTTCTTTGTATAAAAGAAATATATGAGAACATCAGAAGAAAAAATGTTAGCAGTTGAGGCCTGGCGCACCAGTGGCCTTAGCCAGAATGAATATTGCAAGACCCTTGGGGTCAA
>NZ_JBHSBY010000121.1:0-36505 GCF_042650905.1 Pedobacter jamesrossensis
AGCATTCAGATCACAGTTCAGAGGTGTGAGGAATGTGAAATTCTTTCTATTCAGATTATCTAAAATTTATGCATAAGATTAATCCCCAACTTTTTTGCTTGATCCTCGGTCTTCTTCAGCCCAAAGCTTAATGCCGATTTTTTGTTCGTAGTTTTCCATTTTTTTTGATAAAAAAAGGCATCTCAATTTTTGGTTGAGATGCCTGATACTAATATCGTAAAAAAATTGGATTATGCTAAACCGTTAACGAATTTCGTTAATTTAGATTTATTGTTCGCCGCTTTGTTTTTGTGAATAACGTTTTTCTTAGCTAAACGATCTAGCATAGAAATTACTTTAGGCAATAAATCAGAAGCAGTTTTTTTATCTTCTGCTGCACGTAATCTTTTAATAAAAGTACGTGTAGTTTTTGCCTGATATCTGTTACGTAAACGCTTAGTTGCGTTTGCTCTAATTCTTTTTAATGAAGATTTATGATTTGCCATTTTAATTTAGCCTTTATTTTTTCTTATTCGTTTCCTATAATTCGGGTTGCAAATATAGGATTAATGTTTTTAAAATACAAAACACTTTTCAATTTTTTATTGAGTTTTTTTAATCCCTTTATTTGAAGTGCAAAAGTACATTAAAATTAGCAAATTTTACAACATAAATTATATGTTATAAAATTTGCTATCTATTAAGAATACCTGCTTAAAAATGTTATTTTTGGAGAAAACGAATTTTTAGTGAAAAAACGAATAGCCATATTTGCTTCAGGTTCGGGCTCTAATGCCCAAAAACTAATGGAGCATTTTAAAAGAAGCACCGATATAGAAATTTCTCTGGTATTAACCAATAATGCAGATGCCTATGTTTTACAAAGAGCAGATAATTTCGAAATACCCAGCCATATTTTCGATAAGCACGAATTTTATAAAACGGATGAAATCATAGACTTACTTAAAAACCTGGATATAGACTTTATTGTACTAGCTGGTTTTTTATGGCTTATTCCTAAAAACTTAATCGAAGCCTATCCTGGCAGAATAATCAATATACATCCGGCTATTTTACCGAAATTTGGCGGTAAGGGCATGTATGGCGACAATGTACACAATGCGGTTATTGCAGCTGGGGAAACCGAAGGCGGTATAACTATTCATTATGTAGATGAGAATTATGATGAGGGTGAATATATCTACCAGGCCAGATATAAAATAGATAAGAACGACAATCTGGAGATGGTAAAATTCAAGGGCCAACAACTTGAACATTTACACTACCCAAGAATTGTAGAAAGCATTGTTAAAAAGATTAAGAAATAATTTTAGCCTTAGATACTGCCTTTATGTGCCATAAATTGTTGCAAATTATAGTTTAGGCAGAATTCTTATCAAAGAAAATCACTAATATTTTTGTGTTTACCTTTTAATAAACAATTTAAAAACTACTCTGGTAGCCTAAATCGATTCATCAAAAGTAAAACCAAGTTTAACTTTCTAATCAAGCGGAATTAAAATCAAGCAACCATTTCTAAAATTAGCAAAAATTCTAAAATGCATAAAATCACCACTTCTCAATAAACTAATTATTTTTTTTAACAATGAGGTTGATTTTTACACCAGAAACATAACAAAAAAACCATCGTGTTTTACTACCTTTGCGGCTCAAAATCTACAGTAGAATGAGTCAGTCCATTAAAATCAAAAACGCTTTAATTTCAGTATATTATAAAGACGGTTTAGCTCCGTTGGTAAAATTGTTAGCCGCTCAAGGCGTACAGTTATTTTCGACCGGCGGAACCGAACAATTTATTAAAGATTTAAACTTGCCAGTTACGGCTGTTGAAGATTTAACGGGCTATCCTTCTATTTTGGGTGGACGTGTTAAAACTTTGCACCCGAAAGTATTTGGTGGCATTTTAAACCGTAGAGGCTTAGAAGGCGACAAGCAGCAAATAGCAGAATACGAAATTCCAGAAATTGATTTGGTTATCGTTGATCTATACCCATTTGAAGAAACGGTAAAGGCTGGCGGATCTGCTGAAGAAATCATCGAAAAAATTGATATCGGTGGTATTTCTTTAATTCGTGCCGCTGCTAAAAATTTTAACGATGTGGTTATTATTGCATCCAAAAATGATTATCCTACTTTACAAGCACAATTAGAAGCGCAAAACGGAGAAACTACTTTGGCACAGCGTAAATCGTTTGCTAAAACTGCTTTCCATACATCCTCTCATTATGATACGGCAATTTTTAATTATTTCAATCAGGAAGAGCCACTTGATGTTTTCAAACAAAGTGTAACAGAGGCAAAAACTTTGCGTTATGGAGAAAACCCTCATCAAGGTGGTGTGTTTTACGGTGATTTAGATGCCATGTTTACCAAATTAAACGGCAAAGAACTCTCTTATAATAATTTAGTTGATGTTGATGCAGCGGTTGCTTTAATTGATGAATTTGAAGACCCTACCTTTGCAATTTTAAAACATACAAATGCTTGCGGCATTGCTTCCCGTCCAACGGTTAAACAAGCTTGGTTAGATGCATTAGCTTGCGATCCTGTTTCTGCTTTTGGTGGTGTATTAATTACAAATGTTGAGGTTGATTTAGAAACAGCTCAGGAAATTAACAACTTGTTTTTCGAAGTTTTAATTGCTCCTTCTTATCAGCCAGAGTCTATCGAATTATTCAGCAAAAAGAAAAACCGTGTTATTTTACAACGCAACGAAGTAGAGTTAAGCAAAAAACAATTTAAAACATTATTAAACGGTGTTATTGAGCAGGATAAAGATTTAATTATCGAAGGCCCTGAGCAAATGATAACCGTTACCGATAAAGCGCCTACCGCACAAGAATTAAAAGATTTATATTTTGCCAACAAAATTGTAAAACACACTAAATCAAATACCATTGTTTTGGTTAAGGATGATGTTTTAATTGCAAGCGGTGTTGGTCAGACTTCACGTGTTGATGCATTAAGACAAGCAATTGAGAAAGCAGCTTCTTTCGGTTTCAGTGTTAAAGGAAGTGCTATGGCATCTGATGCTTTCTTCCCTTTCCCTGATTGCGTAGAGATTGCAGCTGAAGCTGGAATTACGGCTGTTTTACAGCCAGGTGGTTCTATTAAAGATGCTGATTCTGTTGCAAAAGCAAATGAAAAAGGCATTGCAATGGTTACAACTGGCGTTAGACACTTTAAGCACTAAGCTGAGGTAGAAGGCGGAAGGTTTAAGGTTTGTTTCTACTCATTCATTGCGAGGCACGAAGCAATCTTAAACCCTCGGTTTGTGTCCTAAAAAAACCATACAAATGGTCTGTGAGGACGCAGACCATGGAAAATATTGTCATCATGAGCGTGGTCGAAGGACAAATATTTTGTGCTCGACTAGAAGATGGTCTTCGGCAAACTGAGACTGACAACTTGCAGGGGATTTTAGAATGGAACGGGAATTAAAAAAATCGAATCCAAGTAAAATAAACCCGATAGCAGTGGTAATATTTTTGTCCAAGGGCATTTGAATACGTTCAGATTGGCAATTAACAAAAATATTATTACCAATAGCGGGAAAGATTTAACCTAAGAATTACAGGTTTCGATTTTCCAAATATTTTAATTGCAACAAAATCAATTAAATGAATAAGGAATATCAAACTTAAAACAATAAAAAAGCTATTTTTACATTAGGAATAGTATAGATTTAACAAAATTAAAATAAAGACACCTTCTACATGGGATTATTTAACTGGTTTACGCAAGAAGTTGCCATCGATTTAGGCACAGCGAACACCCTAATTATACATAACGACAAAGTGGTTGTAGATGAACCATCTATCGTTGCTTTTGACCGTACTACAAACAAAGTTATTGCCATCGGTCGCCAGGCCATGCAAATGGAGGGTAAAACCCACGATAATATAAAAACCGTTCGCCCTTTAAAAGATGGTGTTATTGCCGATTTCAACGCTGCAGAAGCAATGATTAAAGGTATGATTCGCATGCTTAACGGCGGTAAAGGCTGGATGTTTCCATCTTTACGTATGGTAATTTGTATTCCATCAGGCATTACAGAGGTAGAGAAACGTGCAGTACGTGATTCGGCCGAAATTGCTGGTGCTAAAGAGGTTTACCTGATTCATGAGCCAATGGCTGCTGCTGTAGGTATTGGAATTGATGTGGAGGAGCCGATGGGTAATATGATTATCGATATAGGTGGCGGTACTACCGAAATTGCGGTTATTGCTTTATCTGGTATTGTTTGCGATCAATCTATCCGTGTTGCGGGAGATAACTTCGACTCCGATATTGTAAATTATATCCGTCGCCAGCATAACATTATGATCGGTGACCGAACTGCTGAAAAAATTAAAATTGAAGTTGGCGCTGCTTTACCTGAATTACAGGATGCACCTGCTGATTTCGCCGTTCAGGGTCGTGATTTAATGACAGGTGTTCCAAAACAAATTACAGTTTCTTACACGGAGATTGCGCATTGCTTAGATAAATCGATTTCAAAAATTGAAGAAGCGATTTTGAAGGCTTTAGAGATTACACCTCCAGAGCTTTCAGCAGATATTTACCAAACTGGTATTTATTTAACAGGTGGTGGTGCGTTACTAAGAGGCTTGGATAAACGTGTTGCGGCCAAAACTAAACTACCAGTTCATGTTGCAGAGGATCCGCTACGTGCGGTTGTTCGCGGAACCGGTATTGCGCTTAAAAACATCGGAACATATAAATTCTTAATGCAATAAATTACTGTTACGGGTTATGAGTTAAAGGTTAAAAGCCAAAACTCATAACCTACAACTCACAACTCATAACCGAATGCGTAACCTTTGGATTTTCATAAGCAGATACAACGCATTTTTCTTGTTTATTATCTTTTTCGTTATTGGTGTTTACCTAACGGTGAAGAACAATTCTTACCAACGCAGTGTAACCTTAAACTCTACAAATGAGGTTGTTGGCACGGCCTACGAAAGGCTAAATATTTTTAAAAGATACTTAAACCTGGGAATGGTAAACGATAGTCTTGCGGCAGAAAATGCCAAGCTCAAAACAAAATTGTTAAGCTTAACTACGGTTGATTCTGCAAAAGACATAAAAGTCATCGATACAACAACCAATCAGCAATACACTTATCTGGCAGCTAAAGTTGTTAAAAACTCTATTACCTTACGTAATAATGTAATGACGATTAACAAAGGAACTCTGGATGGAATTGAAGCGAACATGGCTGTAATCTCTCCTCAACAAGGTGTAGTCGGTTTTATTCGTGATGTATCTCCTCATTTGGCTACCATACAATCGCTTTTGCATAAAGACACTAAAATTAGTGTTGTAATTAAAAAGAATAACGCAATCGGATCTTTAGTTTGGGGCGATGGCAACTTTGACATTAAAAAAGCCTTTGTTAAGGAAGTTCCTAATCACATCAAAATGAGTGTTGGCGATACAATTGTGACTTCTGGCTTTGGCAAATTCCCTGCCGGTATTCTTGTTGGTCGGTTAAGCAAAACGAACATTGCAACAAACGATAATTTCTTATCAGGAGAGGTTAACTTATTTAACGATTTTGGTACACTGCAATATGTTTACGTTATAAAGGATAAATTAGCAAAGGAACAAGAGACTTTAGAAAACCCTGTTAAACCAAAATGAACAGCAGATTAATCATAGTAAATATAATCAGATGGTTCATCCTTTTATTTGTGCAGATATTTTTGCTCAAAAATATGGGGTTCTACGATTTATCTACGCCTTTTATTTACGTTTTATTTCTATTGCTTCTGCCATTTGGCATTCCAAATATTGTATTGTATTTACTGGCATTTGGAACGGGCTTAACCCTCGATGCCTTTTACGATACTATGGGCGTACACGCTACAGCTTGTGTGGTTTTGGCATTTGTTCGGATTTCATTTATATCCATCAGTTTAAATAAAGATGCAATTGACGACCCAGAGCCTTCTTTAGGCTATATGGGCTTTCAATGGTTTGCTTTATATGCTTTCCTTTGCATAATCACCCATCACCTTGTGCTGTTTTTTTTAGAAACATTTAGGTTAACAGAAATCGGTTATACCTTAATGAGATGTGGCTTAAGTTGTATCTTTACACTACTTATTATTTTACTGGTAGAGTTTATCTTCTATAAAAGAACATCTCGCTAATGGAGCAGTTATTTAATCGCAAGTACGTTATACAAGGTTTATTTATTGTTATTGTCCTTATTTTACTGGCAAAACTCTTTTATATACAAATTGTTAGCGATAAGTTTTTTGTTGCTGCAGAAAGTAACGTACTAAAGAAAAAATTCAAATACCCAGCCCGTGGTGCCATTTTAGATCGCCACAATAAGGTTATCGTTCAAAACGAACCTGTTTACGATTTAATGGTTATCCCAAACGAAGTGAAACCTTTTGATACACTTGCACTTGCTAATGCCCTTGAAATTTCTTTTGAAGATGTTCGCAAGAATCTAAAAAAAGCAAGAGGGAAATCTAATTATCAATCTACCCCTTTTTCTAAACAGATTTCTGTACAAAGTTATGCACGGCTACAGGAAATCATGTATCGTTTTCCGGGTTTTTCAACTCAAGACAGAACCATACGTCATTATCCCGACAGTGTTGCAGGGCAATTATTTGGCTATGTAAAGGAAGTTAGCCAAGTCGATATTGACAAATCAGAAGGCTATTATCGCTCTGGCGATTATATTGGCAAAAGCGGACTAGAACGTTCTTATGAAAATGTTTTACGTGGGGAACGTGGCGTTGTTAACACTGTTTACGATGCTAAAAACACGCCTCAAGGAAGTTATGCCGATGGGAAATACGACATTAATGCAGTATCTGGAGAGCGCTTAATTTCGGGCATCGATATCGAGGTTCAGAAACTGGGTGAAGAATTAATGCAAAACAAAGTTGGTGCAGTTGTGGCAATAGAACCTTCATCTGGCGAAATTATTGCAATGGTGAGTAGCCCGGGTTACGATCCAAATTTATTGGTTGGAAAAAGTCAGGGAAATAATTACATGGATTTAATTGGCAATCCCTACCGCCCATCAATGGTTCGCCCAATTCAGGGGTATTATCCTCCAGGCTCATCTTTTAAACCCATTGATGCGCTGATTGGTTTACAAGAAGGAGTTATCGATCCTAATATGACATTCAATTGCCCGGGTTATTACATGGCCGGAAATCATAAAGTAAAATGCGAACACGTTGATGGAAACATTAGCATGCGTAGAGGAATTGCAAGAAGCTGCAATACCTATTTCTGTCATGTTTTCCAAAAATTGATAACCAAAAACGGCATGAAGAACCAACGTCAGACGTATCAGGAATGGCGTGATAAAGTTGCAAAATTCGGTTTTGGAACAAAATTAGATATCGATTTGCCTTTCGAAAAGAAAGGATATTTTTATAATGCAGATCATTACGATAAAATTTATGGAAAGCGTTGGGGTTATACAACCGTAATTTCTCAGGCAATTGGGCAGGGTGAGATAACTGCAACACCTTTGCAAATTGCAAATGCAATGGCAATTATTGCAAATAGAGGTTATTACATAAGACCACATTTAATAAAGGCAATAGGCGATAAAATGCTGGTTAAAAAGGAATATGTAACTAAAAATTATGTTGGTGTTGATGCAAAATATTTCGAACCCGTAATTGATGGAATGCAGGATGCGGTTAACAGTCCGTGGGGAACAGCTGTATTGTCAAGAATCCCGGATATTTTGATGTGCGGAAAAACTGGTACGGTTCAAAACTCAAGAGGAAAAAACCACTCTGTTTTTATTGGTTTTGCACCACGTGATAACCCAAAAATTGCCATTGCCGTAATTGTAGAAAATGCAGGCTTTGGAAGCACCTACGCAGCTCCAATAGCGAGTTATATGGTAGAAAAATACATTCAGGGCAAAGTAACTGGCGCAAGGGTTGCTCAGGTAGAATGGATGAAAAAACAAAACCTGCTCCCTCCGTTAATTGATAAAACTAAAAAAATCAGACTCTCGAAGATGGATAGTTTGAAAATAAAAAAGGCTGATTCTACAAAAAAAGTTAAGGACAGTTTACGAATTAAAGCAGCATCAACCAAAAGACCATTATCGGTACAATTAATAAACAAACCAAATAGTAAAATCAGCAACCCTGAGGGCACAAAAAAATGATGCAGCAACAAGGAAATCGCTTCTTTTTTAATGTAGATTGGATCACGGTTTTAATCTACATCGCTCTGTGTGCAATTGGTTTTACAAATATTTATGCCTCCATTCCTCATCCAGAAAACGCAACTGCTTTTGATTTTACCAGTAGCTATGGCAAACAATTAATCTATATTGTTTCTGGATTGATATTAGGCCTATCCATCTTGTTATTTGATGGTCGTTTATTTAATGTATTTTCTCCATTTATTTATGGAGGAACCTTATTACTCTTAGTAGCAGTGCTTGTTGTTGGCAGAAATGTTGGCGGAAACCAAGCCTGGATACCGATTGGTTCCTTCAGATTACAACCTTCAGAATTTGCAAAATTTGGAACTGCATTATTTTTAGCCAGATATGTAAGTAGTTTTAATCCCAAATTCAGAGATTTTAAATCGATATTTTTTGCTGCCATTATTGTATTAGCGCCGCTAATATTAATTATGCTACAGCCAGATACAGGATCAGCATTGGTATTCCTCGCTTTTATGTTCCCCCTTTACCGTGAAGGCTTATCAGGCTATTTTCTTTTAATATTTCTGGGAATGATTGTACTTTTTGTGGCTGATTTCCTCGTACCAACCTATATTTTAATTCTCATTCTTTTAACGATTGGAGGATTATTCATCTATGCCAACAAGCGAAAACAAAAGCTCATTATAACGACAGTACTGGTTACATTAATTGCCATAGGCTATCTGTTTTTAATTAAGGTTGCTTACGAAAAAGTTCTAGCACCACATCAACGTAGCAGAATTGAATTAATGTTAGGCTTAAAAACGGATAACAGAGGTGCGGGTTATAATGTAATACAATCTCAAATTGCAATAGGTTCAGGGCAGGCAACAGGCAGAGGCTTTATGCAGGGCACACAAACTAAATATGGCTACGTACCCGAGCAAAGTACAGATTTTATTTTCTCTACCGTTGGCGAAGAATGGGGATTTCTGGGCTGTTCTGTTTTAATTGGTTTATATAGTTTTCTTTTGCTAAGATTGGTTAATCTTGCAGAAAGGCAACGTTCTACTTTCTCCAGAGTTTATGGATACAGCGTAGCCTGTATATTGTTTTTCCATATTTTTATTAATATCGGGATGACTATTGGTATTATCCCAGTTATCGGAATTCCCCTTCCATTAATTAGTTATGGGGGTTCTTCGCTATGGAGTTTTACCATATTGCTGTTCATTTTCCTGAAGTTGGATTCTAACCGAATGGGCTTTATTTAACTTAGATGAATGAAAAAAGAGCAAGGAATAAAGATAAGTTCTATTAAAAACCTACATATTCTTTGCTCTTTTTTCCTTGTTCTTTATTCTTATTTGCTAAATCTTCTGTTTAACAATTCGTAAAACTGATCAACTGTATTCTGTTTCGCTGCCCAGTTATTCTTAGCTGCATAATTATTTTGAAGGAAGCTATCTGCTGCTTCAAAACTCGTCATTTTGTTTACGATATCGATTGCCTCAGAATAAGCCATATTATAACCACTAAAAAGATCTTTTATAAAAAGCAATTTCTCGTTTAAATTAATTGCCTGTTTCAAATCTGCAACTGGGGATTTAACCGTTTCAGTTTGACTATGCGTTTTTGCCAGCAAATCGTTCAAAGTTGGCGCTGCCTTTTCAGCTATTGGTGCTTCTACAGGTTTTACCGGAACAGCCTGTGGTACAAATGCAGGCCTTTCTTCTACCGCAGGGGAAATAATTGGTTCATCATATTCAACGGCCTTTACTGGCTCAACATCTTGCTGCTCTACCCTAGAAAACAAAGTTTGAGGCGCTTCTTCCTTAACCTCTTCCTCATGAGGAATTAAAAATGGTTCAGGACCTATTTCATCATCATCGGTCGCAACAGGCTCATTTATTTCTTCCTTCTCGTGAATTCTTTTCTTTTGAGCTAAAATTTCCTCTTCCTCATGACTTAAAGGTCGGTCGAAAATTTCATCAACAGATTTTTCTTCATAATCAAATTTATCATCCGCAGAATGATTACCCAAAACAAATTCAAAACTATGGTCGTCCTGATCAGGCTTGAAAAAATTATGTTCTAATATCTTTTCGGTAGTTTCTTCCTTAATGATTTCATCTTCTATACGCTCCTCTTCAGGCTCAATATCAATTCGCTCCTCTTCTTCTTGGGCAGTTGCAACTTCCTCCAAAGTTGAAGGTTCATATACTTCTTCTTGGGCAGCATAGCCTTGGGTCGCCTCTGGCAAAACAATTGTATTATGCTCTTCCAATAAAAAACCTGTATCGGTTTCTGCAGGATGCGGCGGTTGAGTTAATGTATTTAATTTCTGTGCAATTCTGACATGATCAGATAGAAAATCGGCATTGGCTAGAAAAAGTTCCATTTCAAGCTCATTGAGATTTTCAGGGGTTTTGGACATGAATTGATACTGATCATTCAATTCTGTTAAAATACTACCTATCTTCCTGAAAATGTCTTGTTGATTCATCATAAATATTAAACGATTTTTTAGCTGATTTATGTTGGTAACTAAGTATTCAAAAATAACACATAATTATCATATTTGTTCGGTTTAAAAATTATACTTTCCTTGCGGGTTTTTCTCATTAAAAAGAAAGTTACATCATCATATCAAGCGATTCAAAAAGCCTGACAATGAACATTATAAATATTGCGCATGTTATTTAGCGAACAAAACTTTAGAAGAAGAGGCGAATTCTCTGGGAGCATAGAAGTTGTATGCGGCTCGATGTTCTCGGGCAAAACAGAAGAATTGATAAGACGTTTGAAGCGTGCTCAGATTGCCAAACTAAATGTAGAAATATTTAAACCACGTACAGATACCCGCTACCATGAGAGTGCTGTGGTTTCTCACGATTTAAATTCAATAAACTCCACTCCTGTTGATAGCGCTTCTGCAATTTTACTTTTAGGAACCAATACTCAGGTTGTTGGTATTGATGAAGCGCAGTTTTTTGATAACGAATTACCTGATGTTTGCAATAAACTTGCCATGAAAGGCATACGTGTTATTGTCGCCGGTTTAGATATGGATTTTACCGGTAAACCTTTCGGCCCTATGCCTGCTTTAATGGCAATTGCCGAACATGTTACCAAAGTAAATGCAGTTTGTGTTTGCTGTGGTAATCCTGCTTTGTACAGTTATCGCACCGTAGCCGACGAATCGACTGTTTTGCTTGGTGAAAAAGAAAGTTATGAGCCTCGTTGCAGAGCTTGCTACAATTTAGATAAGGGTTAAGTTGGCTGGTTAGCTAATTGTTAACTTTGTTAATCTGTTTGGTGGTTCGAAATCTCAACTCAATTTATTAGAAATTTATAATTCTGAAATAAATACTCATCTAAAGTTTTTCTCATAAACTTAGGCTTTGTCAATGCTTGCCGAAGCACCTTTGAAAGCGTTTAGAGCGTTATTAAACAAAACATTCCCAAACCGTTCAAATACTTTAAATAGAAACCAATTAAAATGGCAAAGCCTTATTATCTGTATCTTTAGTCAGAATTTCATTCTTGATATGGATAAACAATTTCAAATTAATGCTTTTAGAGCAGGAATAGCCCAATTTGTAACCTTTACAGATGTTGAATGGGAAATGCTCACCCAATACCTGGATTTTTCTACCTTAGATAAAAAGGAATATTTTGCTGTTGAAGGTAAAGTATGCGACTACATGGCTTTTATTGTTCAAGGTGCCTTACGCTACCATCATATTAAAGACGGGCAAGAAATTACCGGTTATTTCAGTTTCGAAAATGAATTTGCAAGCGCATACAAAAGTTTCATAAAGCGTACGCCTAGCACCAATTATATTCAGGCATTAGAAGAAACTAAGCTTATACTAATCTCTCACAGTAACTTCCAAAAAATGTTAAACAACCCACTTTTGGCTTTAAAAATAGAACGTTTTGGTCGTTTGATTGCTGAGTATTATATCTGTTGTTATGAAGATCGGGTAACTTCTTTTATCATTCAGAGTGCGGAAGAGCGCTACACTGAACTCGAAAAAACAAGACGTGATATTTTCCAACGTGTTCCGCAACACTTCATTGCTAACTTTTTAGGCATCACACCTGTTTCCCTTTCCCGTATCCGCAAGCGAACGCTCTTGCAATAAAAAAATATATCAAGTTTCGAAGATCATTTATTAAATTATAAAATCGATAAACCTTATCTTTTGTTAACGTTTTCATTCTAATTGATGAGCTAGCTTTGTCTTAATTAAAAGAAAGAAAATATGCATACAATATTAGGTGCCGGTGGGCCAACAGCAAATGCACTAACCAAAGAGTTAATAGCTAATAATGAAACAGTCAAATTGGTAAGTAGAAAACCAGTTGCTACAAACAATCCTAATGTAAGCTGGATTAAAGCTGATTTACTAGACCAAGAAGCGCTATTTGAGGCTGCAAAAGGCTCAAAAGTAATTTACCTGTGCGCAGGACTGGTTTACGATGTGAAAATTTGGCAAGAACAATGGCCGATTATTATTCAAAATGTAATTAATTTATGTAAAAATACAGGCGCAAGGTTGATTTTCTTTGATAATGTGTACATGTATGGCCTGGTAAATGGCGCCATGACAGAGCAAACACCTTATAATCCCCAAAGTTTAAAAGGCAAAGTGAGGGCAAAAATAGCAGAACAACTAATGGCTGAAAGCCATGCTGGGAATATTAATGTAACCATTGCACGTGCCGCAGACTTTTATGGAGCAGACTCGATGAATAGTTTTTTTGATATGATGGTATTGGATAAATTTGCCAAAAACGGCAGCGCCCAGTGGATTGGAAACCCAAAAAAATTGCACAGTTTCACCTATATAGAAGATGCAGGCAAAGCCATGTACTTACTTGGACAAAGCCCAGATTCTGGTAACCAGATATGGCATTTACCCACTGCTCCTCCTTTAAAAGGAAAAGAACTACTAGAAATGGCTGCAAAGATTTACGACACCAAACCCAGCTATTCTACAATTAATAAGTTCATGCTACGATTAGTTGGTTTGTTTAAAAAAGTTGTTGCAGGCACTGTAGAAATGTATTATCAATATGAAAATGACTACCATTTCGACTCTACAAAATTCGAAAAAGCGTTCAACTTTAAACCAACAAGTTATTACGATGGAATTTTAAAGCTATCAAAAACGATGTATAAGAAGCAGAATCAATAATAATTTGAATATGGAACTACGTACCTTTAGCAAATATGAATTTAAATGCAAATAAGAATACCATTAAAACAGTTTCTATTTTGGGTTGCGGTTGGTTTGGCTTGGCTTTAGCCAAAAAGCTTGTTGCTACAGGTTATACCGTTAATGGTTCTACAACTACACCAGAGAAACTTAAATCACTTAGCGAAAATGGTATTAATGCTTTTCAGGTTAATTTTACGGCTGAAAGCATAGAGGCCGACGAAACTTTTTTTCTAACTGATGTTCTGTTCATTTGTATCCCGCCTAAAAGAAATTCGAGCGAGCTGAATAACTATCCAGATAAAATTAAAGCCATTTTAAAATCAGCTGAAGGCAAAACAGCTAAATTTATATTAATCAGTTCAACCAGTGTTTATGGTGATGAAAATACGGCAGTAAACGAACGGAGCGAAACCAATCCAGATACCGATTCTGGCAAAATGGTTTTGGCTGCAGAACAAATTTTAAAAGAAACTTGCCCAATTGATTTCACCATTATTCGCTTCGCGGGATTAATTGGCCCGGAAAGAAATCCAGGAAGATTCTTTGCAGGCAAGAAAAATATACCAAATGGTTTAGCACCTGTAAATCTGATTCATCAGCAAGATGCGGTTGGTGTTGCAGAAGCCATTTTAAAAAACGAAGCTTTTGGCAGGATTTACAATGCCTGTTCACCGGAACATCCTACAAAAAAAGATTTTTATACAAATGCTGCTAAAGAAACCGGATTAGAAATCCCATCGTTTTTAGAAGAAAAGCGAAGCTGGAAAATTGTGGAGGGTTTAAATGTTCCTGAATTTTTAGATTATAAGTTTCAAATAAAAATATAAGGGTAAAAGGAGGTGCGAAGCAATCTAATTTCAGCTCATCTATTAAATGAAGGTTGCTTGGTTCCTCGCAATGATAAAATGTACTAACTCAATAAACCAAGTAACTCTTTTTTAGTTAAATTTTTAAACATATTACCCTCGCTCTGAATTAAATCTTTTACCAAATCTTTTTTAACAGATTGTAATTTCATGATTTTCTCTTCGATAGTATTTGGGCAAATCAAACGCACTGCCATCACATTTTTATGTTGACCAATTCGATAAGCCCTATCGATAGCCTGATTTTCTACCGCCGGGTTCCACCATGGGTCGACCAGGTAAACGTAATCTGCCTGGGTTAAATTTAGTCCGGTTCCACCAGCTTTTAAGCTGATTAAAAAAACCGGAATATCTGCATTATCCTGAAACGATTGAACAATTTCTTCACGTTTCCGGCTTTGCCCGGTTAAATATTCGTAACGAATGCCTTTTATTTCCAGCTGTTTTTTAATTAAATCTAGCATGGTTACAAACTGCGAAAAGATAAGGATTTTATGGTTTGCTGCTTTATTTTCAATTTGTTCAATTAACACATCAATTTTTGACGAAGCTTGCAAATAGGACTTTCCATCGGCAAGTAAGGCTGCAGAATTACAAATTTGCCTCAAACGTGTAATGCTCCTGAGTACATGCATCGAACTTTTAGGCAATTCATCTTCGGTTTTACCTAAAATATAATCCTGAATTTCCTTTTTATTTGCCTCATAAACCTCTCTTTGCTCCTCGCCCATTTCGCAATACAAAACAATTTCGGTTTTATCGGGCAGTTCTTTAGCAACCTGCTCTTTTGTTCGTCTTAAAATAAATGGTTTGATTTTCTTCTGAAGTTCTGCGGCACGTTTACTATCCTTAAACTGATCTATAGGCGTAGAATATAAATCGGCAAATTGCTGTTTGCTACCAAATAAACCCGGGCAGGCAAAAGAAAGCTGTCCGTATAAATCGAATGTATTATTCTCTATCGGTGTTCCGGTAAGCGCCACTTTATTTCTCGACTGCAACATTCTAACCGTTTTGTAGCGCTGCGATTCAGGATTTTTTATATTCTGCGATTCATCCAAAAAGATATAATTAAATCGATAGTCTTTTAGAAATCTGATATCAGAAAGCAATGTTCCGTAGGAAGTAAGGATAATTTCAAAATTGTCAAAATCAAGGGTATTTTTAACTCTATCGGCGCCATATATGGTTTTGACTTTAACAGATGGTGCAAACTTCTTTACTTCCGCTTGCCAATTAAAAATTAAGGATGCCGGAACGACAACAAGATTAACATTATGAAGTACTTTTTCTCTTTGGGATAAAATAAAGGCGATAATCTGTATCGTTTTACCCAAACCCATATCATCCGCCAGAATAGAACCAAAATTAAAATCATCTAAAAAATTTAGTCGATTTAAGCCATCTTTCTGGTAATGACGAAGTGTAGCCTTCAAAGCTTTTGGAATTTCCACTTCTTCAGCGGCATTAATGCTATCAAATTTTTGTCTGAAGTTTTTTAATTCATTACGCACTTTACCATCAAGCAAAGCATCTTCATATAGATCATTTATCGATGCGTATTTAATTTTATGCGTAATCAAGCTTTCTTCTACAATTTCACCTGCATTAAAGTAAGCAGTAAATTTTTCAATCCATTCCTCGGGTAAAATACCCTGCGTTCCATCATCGAGTGTAACGAATTTACTTTTATTTCTGATGGACTTATGCAGGTGTTTCAAGGCTACGTTCTGCTTTCCGAATTTGACCTTAACTTTAGTTTCAAACCAATCTGTTCCACTTAAAACTTCTATATTAATTTCTGCCTTGTGCGGGTTAAGCTTGTTATTTTTAAGCTGATTAAAGCCAAGTATATGAATATCCTTACTTCTCCAGGTTTCAAAAGCATCTAAAAACCACGCTTCTTCCAAAAATCGTTTTCGGTGGAGATAATAGGAATCATTAGTTTCCTGATCGTAAAAATATGGATGTTGTTTTAAAATTTCGGATATGAATTGCAGCTCGGCCTCTTCCTCCCTATGCAATGTAAAAAGGTTTCCGAATTTATCTTGTGCCTGTATTTGCTTTTTTGATAAAACAGGGATTTCTAAATTGCCATATCGCATTACAGGGGTTATTAAAACATAATCTTCCGATTCGGACAGGTAAACCAGTTTTTCATTTTCGAGATCGAAACCCTTTTCTTCAATTTGCTTTGATGTTGCAGGTTTTAAATAAGAATAATCGACATGAACGCTGCCCTCCAGCTTAATTAGAATATTTTTTTGAAACTCCGCGTACTTGCTTTTATGAATAACCAGGCGATTACTTTGTTTAATAAAAAAGCCAATCACCTTAACTAAATCTGCACGCCCGAGTAGATATAATTTATTATTTAACTGAACGAAATATTCATATCGTATTCTTAAATTCTCCAGCGAGTAAGCATTTCCATCGATAATCAATCGCCCGCTAATTTCAAAAAAATCGTCTTTCTGATTAACCGTTAACCTTAAATCCCCATCCAGAATTAACAATTCTACCGCGGTTACTGAAGATGCCTGAATATTTGCAGATAGCTTTGCATCATGCAAATACACCGGAATTTTTGAAGGGTTTTTAACAATAGCTTTTAGTGCTTCCAACTCCGTTTCTATCTGACCGGGTGTATAGTTATTCTGAAATTTTGAAATCCCGCTATAGTATTTAAGTTCGGTACTATCTTCTGTCTTAAAAATTAAATCAGCTGGATTAACCTGTTTAAAAGGATTTTTAGCCTTACCAGCTTTGGTAATCTGGGCTTCGAATAATTCGATATTCAAATTACTATAATACCGGTGCTGACCTAAAACGAGTATTAAGTTATTTGAATCCTTGGTGCCTTTAAATGGAATTTTGGCTTTTATCTCTGGCAATAAAACAGATTCAAGATTTTGTCTCGCTTCTGTATTAAACGCCTGTAAAGCTTTTATTTTAGGACTAATACTTAATCCACCATTATTCAGTTTAATATTAAAAACCGAATCCAGATTTTCTTCTTTTTCCAGTCCATAATCAAGTGCTACTTTAACTAGCTGTTGCCTGCGGAGGTTTTCATCAAAGAAAATCAGTAGATCCTGCCGTTTTAGAATATTATATAATGCCTGCGCCTGATGCTCGCATAGCTTATTTTTGGGTGTATCACATCTACAAGATAATTTTACCGTGTTATCGGTTTGCTGAACCTGAACAATTGGAAAATTTAAGGTAGCGGACTCGTGGCTAAAAGCGGCGAAATTAATTTCAATCTGCTCGGGAAAAAGGCTTAAATAACCCTTAACATAAGTATGAATTTGCTGGTTTAAATGTTTTAGAATAATTAAATGGCTTAGGTTTTTAAGGTTGAAATCCTTTAAAATGTAATCATAAGGATTAATTTCACCTTCCAACTGCCCCAAGTTTTGTTCCCCCATTTAATTTTTTTGAACAAATAAAAGTAAGTAAAACCTTTTAAATTTCAGCCCTTATCAGCTTAATTATATCTTGGATAACTTCGGGCGATTTAAGAATTTTATAATGTCCGATGCCATTGTAAGAATTAGCGTTTATCGAATCATTTTTGATTAAAAACTCTTCTAAATAAGCGAGGGGAGCGATATGGTCTTCAGGATCGTAAGCTAAAAAATGTTTTACTTTACCATTGAGTGTATATAAATCTACCAGATTAAAATATTCTGCGTTAACTGGAAATTCATGCGCAAAGTTTCTGAAAAAATTGTCTTGTGCAGCTTTACTAACCTCTACAGCATCCATGCTTTGCTCGAAATTTTCTTTCAATCTGATTAGTGGTGCAATACTGATTAGGTATTTGGGCAATATGCCCAATTCCTGAATTGCGATTGCATTAGCCATGCCACCCAAAGAATGTCCGATTATAAAATCAGGTTTTGCATAATTCTGGCTAATGGATTTTACCGATTCTGCATAAAGCATCAGGTTAGAAAACTCCGATATAGAGCTTCCATTTCCAGGTGCATCAAATGCAATGATTTCTGTATCCTCAATTTTTATTAACTCGGATATAAACTCATCAAAATCGGCAGCTTTTGATGCCCAGCCATGTGTTAGTAAAACTTTAGTTTTTCCGCTTCCCCAACTAAAGCAATTAATTTTAAGTTCTCCGCCAGTAAAATAAGTATCTGGAACACTTAACTGAAATTGTTTAGATGCAGCTAATAATTGCTCTTGAACTAATCGTAAAGGCATTTTAGGCGAATAAAAAATGAACTCGCGTATTAAATTTTCGGTATTACCCTCAAAATGTGCAGCATTTTTAAGCTGATTTACAAGTGCTTTAAGTCGTTTCAATTTTGATCCTCCTATCTATACCAATAACGCTTTTAAATCAGCTGGCGAATAATTTACAGATTTAAGGGTTTTATCATCCGATTTTCTAAAAACTAAAAACAGTCCGTCTATTTCTTTATAATAAGATTCGGTTTGGTCTTTAGCCATGTAAAACTGAATGGTTTGTTCCGCTTCTTCTACCGTTTTACAAGCCTTACTCATGTTAGAACGATGAACCTCATCAAATAAGGTTTTAAACTTCCCACCTAAACCAAATTCATGAATTGCACCTGCTAAAACATACTGCAAATCGCAAAGAGCATCTGCAACTTCAACTAAATCATCATTTTCAACCGCTTCTTGTAATTCCTTTAATTCTTCAGCCAAAAGCGAAATACGAAGGTTAGCACGTTGCTTGGAAGGTATAACAGGCGATTCCAAAATTGGATGCTTAAATGTGGTATGAAATTCGGCAACTTGATTTAAAGAATTAGTTTCTTGCATGATATCGTTTGATTTTTTGATGCAGCAAACTTAAAAAAAACGATATAAATATTTTTAGTGATTTATAAACATCAGCCATTTTAATCACATAATAAGCAATTACAAAACCAGCAACATCCAAACATTACAAGCAAAATGCCCAGAATTTCCTAAGGGCTGTTCTAATTTTTTGAAGCCTGCCTTTTCATACATGCCAATTGCAGTAGAAAGTTCGGGGAAAGATTCTAAATAAACCTCATTATAACCATAATGCTGAGCAGATTCTATACTCTTTTGCATTAAAAGTTTTCCAAGTCCTTTACCCCTCGCTTCGGCAGAAAGGTAAAATTTAACGAGTTCTACACAGCCATCAGGCAAACCCTCTGTTGGAAAAATGCCACAGCCACCCAGTAAAACACCATCCTCTTCGGCCAGCCAATAATCAGAACCTTCTTTTTTAAAAACTTCAGAAAGGTGATCGGTTGTTGGATCGGTGTAAACAGTTCCGGGTTTATCAATTTTAAATTCCCTAAAAATCACACGAATAAGCGCTGCTAATTCCTTGTCATCTTGTTCCTCTATTTTACGAATCTGAATGGCCATTTAGATATTCTTTATTGGATATAAAATTTACGATATAATACTTATTTGATATTCTGTTAATATACCAAAGGTACATTTACTAATATTTAATTGAAGATATGAATCAAATATTTAGTTTATTTATTCCAAAGGATAAAACCTTTCAACCCTTGTTTGAAGAAGGCGCTCTAAACCTTTTTAAAATTTCTGAAGCGCTTGTACATTTTATCCGTTCTAAAGATGAGCTAGAACGAAGCCGACTTTCTAAAGAAATAAAAGCGCTGGAGTTAGTTGGAGATAAAGCAACAGACAAGATTTATGATGAATTAAATAAGAGCTTTATTGTTCCATTTGATAAACAGGATGTACACTCGCTGGCAACTAAAATCGACGACATTGCTGATGATATTCTTGCCATCACATTAAACATGGAACTTTATCATTTAAATGTTTCGAACGATGCAATGCTAAAACTTGCAGAAATTGTAGCCAAAATGTGCAGCGAACTTGCTGTTGCGATTAAAGAAATAAAGCACTTTAAAAACAAACAACTTATAATTGATATTTGCCAAAACGTTGGCCAATTGGAAAGTAAAGCCGACAGACTTTACGAGCAATCTATTTCCCTATTGTTTGAAAACGAATCGGATGCCATTTCATTAATCAGGAAATCTGAAATTTTAAGTTTGTTAGAAAAAACGACAGATAAATGCGATGATTTGGCGAATATCATTGAAACGATTTTCTTAAAAAACGCTTAGTTTTTCTGATTTTAAAGAGATTTTCTGCTGTTTTTACGCTGGTATATTTTAGCTTATTCACAAATATTAAAACAAAAGATGCGCTAAAATCATTTGTTATATAAAAGATATTTATGGAAAATCAAGATAACAACCCACAAAAAGCACATCCTAAACCATCTGAGGATGCACAAAATCAGGTAGAAACAATTGTTCCATCAACCGAAACCGAAGAAAGCAAAACTACAGAGATTAAACCTCTTGAAAAACCTGATACTGAAAAATCGGCCGAAGAAAAAACAGAAACTGAACAAGACGCTAGTACGAAGGTAAATACTGAAAGTACCAATACTGACGAAAAACCTGAAAATGCAAAAGATACCGTTGAAACTGATGATTCGACTGATAAACAAATCGATGAACCAAATACGGAAGAAAAACCTGATAAGCCTGACGAAGGTGATAAAATCGAAACCGTAGCACCTTAATCCGCTAATCAATATTATATTTAAATCCATGCTGAAATAGTTTTACTAAATTGGCGTTATGATTAACATGAAAAAGAAACTATTGCTTTGCCTTTTAACCGTTTCAATGTTCGGTTGCGGTATAAATAAGCAAGCACAACAAATAAAGGCCCTTGAGGCTTGTACATATAAGGTTAAAAACGTAAATCAGATTACCCTTGCAGGTACAGACCTGGCTAAATTAATTAATGATCAAAACTTTAGCCTAGGTAGTCTACCAGGTGTTGCCTTAGGATTATTAAGAAAAGATATCCCATTAAGGGCAAACCTAAATTTAGAAATCACTAATCCTTCTGGTAACCTGGCTGCAATTAATCAGTTTGAGTATAAGATTTTGGTGAACAATACCGATTTGGCAGAAGGGATTATAAATCAACCGGTAAGTATTCCACAAGGGCAAACGGTTTCTGTACCAGTACAAATGACGAGCAATATTTATGGTTTAATTTCTAACGGAAACGTGTTAAATGACATCATAAAAGCAGCTCAGAAAGGCGCTAAAAGTGACGAAAAATTAGGTTTGCTAACGATTAAAATAAAACCTACCATTATGATTGGAAATACGCCTGTAAAATATCCGGGTTACATTACCATCAATAAAGACATCAGTAGTAAAATCTTATTGTAAAACACAAGGAAGCTGTCTCAAAAATCAAAATAGTTTCTGAATTTGTCACGTTGAGACTCTCGAAACGTTTAAACAAAGCCTTCGGCAAACTCGGGATGACTATTATCTATTTTTGAGACAGCTTTTATTTAAATAATTTATTTAAAATTTTCTACGAGGTTCTTTTACCATTCCTTTAAAGCTATTCTGATCCAAACTTTCTGAAACCAATTTAAGTTCTGCAACTGATAACCTTGCAGGCATTTTTGTAGATTGAGCACTTAAACTTGCCGTTTTTGCTGCTGGCAAAACAAAACTACCTGTCTTTGCGTAAAGTAAAGCATACGATAATAAGGTTTCCGATTCATCGCCCCAGGCTTTAGTTAAGTCTTCAAAAGCCGTCTTATCAACTGATAATCCGTCATAATAGCCACCGATTCCAATTTGATTTTTAGTTTCAAATTCGGGAATATACATATCAACCTTATCAATTTTAATTGGGAAAAAACCAACGGGTTTACCATAGGTAGTCGTACCAATTAATTTAACATCCATCACAGGTTTTAAGCTATTAATGGTTAATTCACTAGCCGAAGCAGTTGCACTGGTCACAATAAAATAAACACGGCTTAAATTTAAAGCACCAGATTTTTCGAATTTTTCAATATTATCTGCAGAAGTTGAAGAATAATCTAAATCAGCATAAGTTGCATATTTTCCATTTACGCCACCTGTAAAAGTTTGTAATTTGCCCGCATCATCTGTTAGCGGTTGTTGTGCTAAAACAGATGCCTTTCTCTGCGCTGTGGTTAAACCTTGTAAAAAAGCATTGTAATAAGAGGTGTACATAATATTACCTGTTTGTGCCGCAGGACCTAGAATATTAATAATTTGCGTAGCTGTACTAACATATCCCCCACCATTATAGCGCAAATCTAAAATTACCTCAGTTACCCCTTGACTTGCAAAGCCTGCAAAAGCAGCACTTATTGCTGCAGATGCATTGTTAGTATAACTGTTGAATACAATATAGCCTACTTTTTTTATTCCTGAAGTATAAACATTTGTGTATAATATCGGATTTACTGTATAAGTTGCTCTGGTGATGGTTGCCGTTTTAGTAACACCAGCTAAATCTGTAAAAGTTAACGTTACGCTTGCATTGGTACCAAAAAGAGCACTATTTAAAAAAGTAACATTACTCGAATTATAGGTTAAATTTGTTTGTGTATTTACTGCAGTTATTTTGCAACCCCTTGATAAACCTTGCTGGCTTGCGGGTGAGTTGGGATAAACATATTTAACTCGTAAATCTGTTTCAGTATTATACAAAACAGAGAATCCATAATCAGTTTCTGTTCCGTTAACATCCGCCTTTAATGCGGCAGTTGTGCCTGTTGTACCCTCATCAAAAAAAGAATATTTAGGCTCTGTACTACCACTAACATATTCATAAGGTCTCCCGGTAGTGGGGTTTAGTGAAAACTGAGTAATTGCATATAACTCCGTTTCTTTAGAATTGTAACTACGAGGTTTGAAAGCCTCATAAGTTGGTAATGAAGTATTCCAATAATAAAGTTCTTTAGCATACAAAAATATCGAATCTCTTGTAAGCTCATCTCTGGTGGCTGTTACCTCTTTTGGTGTTGTTGGTGTTACCACAGGCGTTTCTGTCTTTTTACATGCCGTAAATGCAGACAGGCTAATGAAGGATATTAGCACAATGTATTGTGGAGTGGATATTTTCATATGCATAAAATTATTTTCAATGGTTGTGAAGCTATCATGATTTTATTCAGTGGTGTTTGTGGTTGGCAAAATCATGATGGTTTCATAACTAAATAATATTCAAATTGGTACAGTCTATATACGTTAAAATTGATGTAAAATTTTATTAAAAAAAGTATTTACATAAAACTGATAAACCAATGTACTGTATATTCTAAATATAATTAATTAAACTATCGTTAAATAAAATTTATTTAACTTTTTGAAGGATACGGAAGTAATGCAAAAAAGCCCTTCACTCCTGAAGGGCTTTTGCTGTAACACATTGGGATGTGATTGTTACATGAGATTTCAGTCCTTCTACCAACTGAAATGTTTTAAATAGGGTTATAATTTTGAAAGTAATTTTCTAATCAAATAGCTTCGCTTAAAATATAAATCATCTGTTTATTATCCAGTAGGAATAAATATTCTCTACCTACATTGGATTCAGTTTTATTAATTTTGACAACCTTTCCTTGGTTTTCATATTCATCTACGATTTCATCACCAATTTTAACTTGGTTTAATTTTCGTAGGGGTGTGGTGTAAGTTACATTTATCATACGCTTGTTTGTTAGTCAAGAATAAAAATAAGTATTAAATCAACGCAAAATTAATAAAGTAGATGAAGACCAATATAAAGTAGAGATACCCATAGTACATGAAGATTAGCACTAAAAACTATAATTATCGATAACTTTAAAACATGCATTTAAAGCACTAATCAAACGTTTGTTTTAGTTTCACAGAAAAAATAGTCTCAATAGCCCTTTTCAATTTGGCGGTGTCGTCATGCTACCATTGAGGTTATAAACTGATTTTTTTAAACCATCTAAGAAAGTCTAAGCCATGACGAACAAAAGAAGCCGGAGGAACGGTTTTTCAAATTTTGCAGAAAGTTAATTTACCAATAACCAAAAAAGCCTTTCATTTCTGAAAGGCTTTTGGAAGTGGTGTCTGCTATACAAATCTCGAACTATTTCCTATCTGATTTGCGTTTAATAGCAAATTTAAACTTAGATCAATAACCCTATGAAGAATCTGTGACCTAAAGAATCACTGGCAATGCATGGGTTCGAGTAGCAAGGGGTTCAGCACATGTTTCTTAAATGCTTTTTAACATCGCCCCTCCCGGCCGCCAAAACCCCGGCCCGGCACATTGGTTTCTTTCCATTAGGACGGGCCGGTAGTATCCTTCCAATAATTGGTGACTGGCGCTGTTGTTGTTTTCCAGGTACTATTTAAGGAAATGATTTTATTACCATCCCCGATACCAACTACGGGAAGTGTTATAATAACGGGCCTTGGGCCACCGGATTTTTTACAGACGCCTGCAGCACTGCAACTTTAAGGCCCGCAAAAAGCGAGCACATCATAAATAAGTTCCTATAGACGGCTCGGTTTATAATATTGGCTAAAAATGGGGTTGAAAAACATAACTATGTATAAAACGCTTAGTTTACGCCAATTATTTGCTATTATAAATGTTATAGATACATTTAATAATTATTTATAAACCAAAATGAAAAAATTATTTTACTTGTTTATCCTGATCAGTTTATCAGCTGCAGTGCATGCGCAAAGTGGGCGGTCCGTTTTGGATTTTGATCAAAACTGGATGTTTAACCTAGGCGACGTACCCAACGGCCAAAACGTTGATTTTAATGATGCCGGCTGGCGAAAATTAAATTTACCGCATGACTGGGGTATAGAACACGAATTTAGCAAAGACAACCCCGCCACTGTAGAAGGCGGCGCTTTACCAGGCGGCATAGGCTGGTATCGTAAAACCTTTACCATACCGCAAACTGATAAAGGCAAACTGATTTATATTGCTTTTGATGGTGTTTATCAAAAAAGCGATGTGTGGATAAACGGCCACCATTTAGGTTATAGGCCAAACGGTTATATCAGTTTTAGATATGACCTTACGCCGTATTTAAATTACGATGGTAAAAAAAATGTGATAGCTGTAAAGGCTGATAACTCTTTACAGCCAAATTCACGCTGGTATTCAGGTTCGGGCATTTACCGCAATGTTTGGCTGGTAAGCACCAACAAAATTGCGGTTGCCCATTGGGGTACTTTTGTGACCACACCAAAGGTAAGCGCCAGCCATGCCGATGTTATCCTGAGCGTCAGCATAAAAAATGCGGCAGGCAAAACTAAACTTGCCACTGTTGTCAGCAGCATTTATGCCAATGGTAAAGTAGTAGCAAGCAAAACCCTTGCAGGCGTTAGTTTAAAGGATACGGTTACTACTGTTAGCCAAAATCTCGGCGTTAATAATCCGTTATTATGGTCGGTTGACAAACCATTCCTGTACAAAGTGCAAACTAAAATATTGGTGAATAATGTGGTGGTTGACCAGTATGAAACACCACTGGGTATCCGTTATTTCAATTTTGATGTGGATAAAGGCTTCAGCCTGAACGGTGTTTACATGAAAATAAACGGTGTTTGCCAACACCATGACCTAGGCGCCCTGGGCACCGCATTTAATGTACACGCACTAGAAAGGCAGTTTAAAATATTAAAGGAAATGGGTGTTAATGCTATACGCACCTCGCACAACCCACCCGCACCAGAGTTTTTAGACCTTGCAGACCGCATGGGCCTGATTATTATGGACGAGGCATTTGACGTATGGCAGATTCATAAAAGGCCTCAGTTTGACTCTCATCTTTTCTTTAATGAATGGCACAAACGCGATCTGACAGATCAGATACTGAGGGACAGGAACCACCCTTCGGTAATCATATGGAGTATTGGTAATGAAATACCCGAGCAAAGAGATACCAGCGCGACTCGAATAGCCCGCGAGCTTGCCGGCATCATCCACGAACTGGATACCACAAGGCCAATCACTACGGGCAATAACGAACCCGGCCCTGGCAATAAAATTGTTGAATCAGGCGCTGTTGACCTGTTAGGCTACAATTACCATAACAATAAACTGGCCGATTTCCAGAAGGATTACCCCGGTAAAAAATTCATTGGTACCGAAACTGCTTCCGCATTGGAAAGCCGTGGTGTTTACAATACTTCGCCCGATACCATTCAACGGTGGCCGGGAGGCATGGTAGTGGATGGCAAAAGGGTGGCAAGGCCCATGAATGCCGATAACACCGTTAACGCTTATGATAATATTTCGGCACCCTGGGGCCATACCCACGAGGAAACTTTGAAAATATATAGAAAACATGCTTTTCTATCGGGCCAGTTCGTTTGGACCGGGTTTGATTATATAGGCGAACCATGGCCTTACCAATGGCCATCACGCAGTTCATACTTCGGGATAGTAGATCTGGCCGGCTTCCCTAAGGATGTTTATTATTTGTACCAGGGCGAATGGACCAATAAAACAGTGCTCCACTTATTACCGCACTGGAACTGGGAAGCCGGTAAGGTAGTTGATGTTTGGGCATATTACAGCAATGCCGATGAGGTTGAACTGTATTTGAACGGCAAATCATTAGGTACAAAATCAAAACAGGGGGACAGCCTGCACATTGCCTGGAAAGTAAAGTATGCGCCGGGTACCTTAAAGGCCGTATCACGCAAAAATGGCAAAGTTGTAAAAATTACCGAAGTTAACACAGCAGGTGCGCCAGCCAGGATAGAATTAAGTGCCGACAGGAGCATCATACGTTCAAACGATCATGATCTTTCTTATATCACTGTTAAAATTGTAGATAAGAATGGCATAATGGTGCCTAATGCTGATAATGATGTAAAATTCAAACTATCAGGAGCCGATAGCTTTCTGGCAGGTGTTGATAATGGAAACCAAACCAGCATGGAATCGTTCAAAGCAGATCATCGTAAAGCATTCAATGGTTTGGCCTTGGCAATTATCGGCGCTAAAACCAAACCGGGTACAGTAACAATAACAGCAACAGCCGATGGCTTACCTGCTGCATCGTTGCTAATTACTATTAAATAAACCATTGGTTATGAAAATTCTTTCTGCTTTCGCCCTTAGCAGCTTGTCCCGCAATTGGGTTGGCGCTTCGGCGACAATCTCGAAAGAACTAAACTATTTTGAGTTGAAATTTGCCATACCAATGAGCTTATTAAAACTAGTGTATTATGTATATTTGAGTATAAACGTTCTTAAATAACGACAAATTGATTCAAAATATTCGGTATACTATTCAGAATATTTATAGGTAAGTAATTGACAATAAGTATATTGCTTCTATATTCAGTAGTCCTGATGGATCATAAAAACCAAAAAGGTTTCAAAATCAATGATTTGAAACCTTTTTGGTTCGATAGTTTCTTCGCGAAAAGCGAATGAAATACCAAATATCTGGTTTAAAGAACTTTAATGGTTCGAATACGTATAGGCAAACATCGAACTATTCGGATCAATGAAATTATTGAAAATATCTTATTGATTAACAATACGTTAGAGGTCAAAAAAACTGGACAAGTGCAGAGTTAGTTGACTTGTCCAGTGTGGTGGTGCCTGCTGGAATCGAACCAGCGACACAAGGATTTTCAGTCCTTTGCTCTACCGACTGAGCTAAGGCACCTCCCGTTTGGGATTGCAAATGTAATATTCTTTTTTTCAATTCCAAGAAACGATTTAAAAAAATATTATCGTTTCCTGTTTACTTTAAAACCCAAAAAAGCCCTTCATTTCTGAAAGGCTTTTGGAAGTGGTGCCTGCTGGAATCGAACCAGCGACACAAGGATTTTCAGTCCTTTGCTCTACCGACTGAGCTAAGGCACCTCCCGTTTGGGATTGCAAATGTAGCGTTCTTTTTCCAAAAGCAAAATTTTTTTTCAAAAAACCTTTTCAAACTCTGATTATCAATTAATTAATTTTAAAAGTAGCCTTTATAAATGACCAAAACTAGATTTAGAATAAATACAAACAACAATTTCTATTATTTTTTTATGCATGCATAGTAATTTATTTAAATTAAATATCCTAATTTAGCGCTAACAAACCTAAAACAGATGGTAAGCCAAATCCTTTTTCTTCTAGTTACATTAGCTGCAATTGCGCTTTTCGCAGTTAATTTTCGGAAAATTATTCGCAACATACGCTTAGGTAAAGCTGTAGACCGTAACGATCAGCCTCAAAAAAGGTTGATGACTATGATTCGTGTGGCATTTGGTCAATCGAAAATGGTCGTTAGGCCTATACCTGCATTTTTGCATTTCTTTGTTTATGTTGGCTTTGTAATTATAAATATTGAGGTTTTAGAAATCATGATTGATGGCCTTTTTGGCACACATCGTATTTTCCATGGTTTAGGCGATTTATATAATTTTCTCATTGGTTCTTTCGAGATATTAGCATTTACAGTCTGGCTATCCTGTGTAATCTTCCTTATTCGCAGAAATATTATAAAATTGAAGCGCTTTAGAGGTGTAGAAATGACAGACTGGCCAAAATCAGATGCTAGTTATATTTTAATAACAGAAATACTATTGATGTCGGCATTTTTACTGATGAATGCTGCTGATGCAAAATTACAGGCTTTGGGGGCTGGTCATTATGTAAATGCTGGCTCTTTTCCAATAAGTCAGTTTTTACAAGGCTTATTACCAAATACAGTTAATGCATTAGAACTTATTGAAAGAGGTTGCTGGTGGTTTCACATTGTAGGTATTTTAGCTTTTTTAAATTACCTGCCATATTCCAAGCATTTCCACATTCTTTTTGCTTTCCCGAACACTTATTATTCAAACTTAGAACCTAAAGGCGAATTCACCAATATGGCTTCTGTTACAAATGAAGTAAAAGCGATGCTCGATCCTTCTTTTGTTCCTGCAGAAACAGAGCCGGGCAAATTTGGCGCTAAGGATGTAACTGATTTGACATGGGTAAACCTGATGAACGCTTACACATGTACCGAATGCGGCCGCTGTACATCTGTTTGTCCTGCAAACATAACAGGTAAATTATTATCCCCAAGAAAAATTATGATGGATACCCGCGACAGAATTACTGAGGTGGGCAAAAACATAGATAAACATGGTGCAGAACATCAGGATGGAAAATCGCTACTAGATGATTATATCTCAAGAGAAGAAATTTGGGCCTGCACAAGTTGCAATGCCTGCGTTGAGGCTTGTCCGGTAAATATAGACCCTTTACAGATTATTATAGAATTACGCCGTTTTGCTGTAATGGAAGAATCGCAGGCACCTGCCAGCATTAATGCGATGCTTGGAAACATAGAAAACAATCAGGCACCCTGGAAGTACTCTCCTGCCGATCGTTTTAACTGGGCACAAGAAAGTTAAATTTGCAGGTTGCAATTAAAAGTTTTGATAGATAGAAAATTCGAGTTGTAATACTTGAAATAATTATTATAAAGATGGAATTTAAAGTCCCAACAATGGCCGAATTAATGGCTGCAGGTGAAGAACCGGAAATATTATTTTGGGTAGGTTGTGCTGGAAGCTATGATGAACGAGCACAAAAAATAACCCGCGACATCTGCAAAATATTACATCACGTTGGGATGAAATATGCAGTTTTGGGAACAGAAGAAAGTTGTACAGGCGACCCTGCAAAGAGAGCAGGAAATGAATTCCTGTTTCAAATGCAGGCGATGACTAACATCGAAGTCCTTAATGCATACAACATCAAAAAAATTGTAACTGGCTGTCCGCATTGCTTTAATACCATTAAAAATGAATATCCGGGTTTAGGTGGAAATTATGATGTCATCCATCATACTCAACTTATTCAGGATTTAATTAACGAGGGAAAATTAAAAGCCGAAGGTGGCGAAAGCTTTAAAGGGCGAAAAATTACTTATCATGACCCTTGTTACCTGGGTCGTGCAAATGGAATTTACGAAGCCCCAAGAAAGGCTTTAGAGGTTTTGGACGCACAGCTGGTTGAAATGAAACGTTGTAAAAGCAATGGCTTATGTTGTGGCGCAGGCGGTGCACAAATGTTTAAAGAACCAGAAAAAGGTAATAAAGACATTAATGTTGAGCGTATTGATGAAGCCTTGCAAACAAATCCACAAGTTATTGCAGCTGGTTGCCCATTCTGCATGACCATGTTAAGCGATGGTATCAAATTAAAGGATAAAGAACAAGAAGTTAAGGTTTTGGATATTGCCGAAATCACAGCAAGAGCAAATGGACTATAATGCTTAAAAAATAACGTAATTGAGAGCGATTTTAGTGCTTGGCAGCCTTTGCATAGTCTCAAATTAAGCACTATCCTCCAAACAAATCCAATTGTTGAACTAGAACAAATGTTCCTAGAAAGACTTTTCCAGCCCTTATTCAAATCCGTGGATTCGCGCTGCTTAGGTTAAAAGTCTTTTTTAAACTCAATACGATAAGCAATTCCTGTTTCGCTTCCTGTGTTTTTCACAGCGTGTGGTTTTTCTGGTTCAACTATTTCTCCATGGTTTAGGACTTCTGCTGGCATCAGCCCGATTTTAATACTATCAGTAATTTCATATTTGCCGCTTTTAGATAGATTATATTGGTAATATGTCATCGGTGTTGCTTTAGTAAACCACATTATACTTTTAAATTGATGCGTATGTATTGGCTCAACAGTTTTTGGTTGAAGTATGACTTGTAAAACCCGTACTTTACTGTCTTCATAAACAATCTTATGACTGCTGGGTGCATTTTTTACGGATTCCAAACTGTCAGCCCAATTCCAATTAGCCACTGTGTTTTTTGAACTAATTACTTTTAATTCTTTTGAGTTATTTGAATTAAAATATTTTGTCAATCCAAAACCTAAAAGTCCACCAATTAAAAGTCCAATGATAAGGAATGTTGTTTTCATTTACTAAATATTTCTATGGTCAAATTTATATTTTTGTGCGTTATTCAGATTGATTGAGCACAACAAATTTCCAAGACATTTTTTCAATTTAAGGCAATTTGATAATCCGCTCTAAATTCTCACGAATTTGATTCAATTCTTCTGCCTCAACATTTTTTAAAGGAATTACGATACAAGTGGCCATAGAATCTACATCGCCCGTTTTATCCTTATAAGTCTGAACGATAACATCATCATTCTTCGTTCTTAAATATAATTGTCCCGATGTGGTTGTTCCATAATAATCTAAATCTTTAAATTTAGCTAATTTAAAAGCAAAATATTCAACCTTACCATTGTTAAAATATCGCTTGTAGCGGCAAAAACCATTGTTGGTAACATTTAATTCGTATTTCTTTACCAACTTAATTTCCTGACTGGAATCATAGTGTTCGCTAAGACTTTTTTGAAGAAAAACAGTATATTCCTCTAAGGAATCATTAGTGGAAAAAGCGCTCGAAAGTATACAAAAGGCAGAAACAGATACTAATTTCAAGCAGAATGTAAACTTTTTCATAGGAATGGCGTTAAGGATATACCAAGTTAAATAAAATGATAAATTTGTAGTATGATTTTTTCTCCACAATCCAGAGTTTGGATATACCAAAGCAATAGAAAATTTTCTTCAGCAGAAGAAATAGAGATTCTACAAAAACTGGAAGCCTTTACCAGTCAATGGAAAGCACATGGAAATGAATTAATGGCTAAGGCCGAAATCAGATATGAATTTTTCATCATCTTATCTGTTGATGAAAGCCAGGCAAATGTGACTGGTTGTTCTATAGATAGTTCTGTAAGAATTATTAAAGATATTGAACAAAGTTATCACGTAGACTTATTCAACCGTTTTAACATTGCTTATAAAATAGATGGAGAGGTACATGTACAAGGTAAAGAAGATTTCGAAACCCTTGTGAACATTAAACAAATTACCCCAAAAACTATTGTTTTTAACAACATGGTGCAGACTTTACAAGAACTTGAAAATAAATGGGAGGTTCCATTGGAAAATAGCTGGCATGCTAGTGTTTTTGCACATCTTCTGTAATATTAATTCTTGCACGCCTTTTATCTCTTAAATAATTTAGTTAAGGCCAAACAAAATCCCTGAGAAAAACTTTATATTACCGAATATAAATGATCTCTATGGCAAGGTGGCTAAAAATTTCTTTAAGAATATTATCGGTATTTATTGGACTAATCATTTTGATTTGGCTCGCCGCTGCATTTTACATCAACAGAAATAAGAAAGAAGTTTTAGGTTCTATTCTGGAACAGTTAAATAAAAATCTTAATGGGAAAATAACAGCCGAAAGTATGGAGCCTACCTTACTTAAAGGTTTCCCAGGTGTGTCGGTTTCTTTAAATAACGTATTGCTTCGCGATAGTTTATGGGCAAAACATAAACACGACCTGTTAAAAGCCGAGGATATTGATGTTTCCTTAAATATGCTTTCCCTATTAACCGGAAATGTTAACATTAACCGAATTGCTATAAATAATGCCTCAGTATACATTTTTACAGACTCTTTAGGCTATAGCAATACCAGTATTTTTAAGAGTAAATCGACGAAAGATAAAACCTCATCTTCCAAATCATCAGCATTAGAAGTTAAAAAAATAGATTTTAATAACGTGAATTTAGTTCTCGAGAACCAGAAACGCTTTAAGCTTTTTAATTTTGCTATTGACCAGGTTCAAGGAAGAATTGAATATCCTGATAGTGGCTGGACAGGAAAAATAAAGCTAAAAACTATGGTTAATAGCTTCGCCTTTAATACCAGGAAAGGTAGTTTTTTAAAAGACAAAATGCTGGAAGGCACTTTATCTGCACACTATAGTAAAGAAATGGACGCTGTTATTTTAGCGCCCGAAGTTCTAAATATCGGCCAGTATCCATTTAAAATTGGAGCAAAAATAGATCTGGCAAATGCTGGTTTTAATATCAATATCGCGGTTGATAAAATTTTATACAAGGATGTAGCTTTACTCCTTTCGCCAAATATTTCTTCTAAATTATTAAAATTCGGCATCGAAAAGCCGATTGACATTAGGGGGAATATTATTGATGATGGTTCCGGAAAATATGGCGATCCGCTGATTAAGGTTGGAATAAAAGTAAGGGACAACATAGTTACCATCCCGGCAGGAACGTTAACCGCAACAAATTTCGATGGCTCTTTTACCAATCAGGATACTACAGGGGGTATTATAGGCGATGAAAATTCATCGATAAAATTCTTAAAACTGACTGCAAAGTATTTTAATGCACCTTTAAAGATTGACACTTTTACTGTAAATAATTTAGCCAGGCCAATTGCTACAGGTTTAGTTACATCACAATTTCCCTTATCAAACCTTAACAATTCTATTGGCACGAATGATTTTGACTTTAAAAATGGAACTGCTAATCTTCGTTTATATGTCAAGGCAGATATCGATAATTTCCGATTCACAAAACCAGTCGTTTCAGGGAAAATTCAGATAGCAGATGCGGATATTCTGTATATACCCAGAAAGCTACATCTGGTAAAAAGTGCGCTAAATATTAATTTTAACCAGAATGATTTATCTATTCAAGATGGTCATTTCCAGTTAGGTAAAAGTGAACTGAATGTGAGCTGTTACATTGCAAACTTTGCCAACTTATACTATACCGATCCGTCTAAAATTCTTGTAAACCTGAAAATGCATAGTCCTCAGCTTTACTTAAACGAATTTTTACCGTTTCTAGGACCGAGAACAGTTAAGAAAAAAGTGAAATCTTCTGGTGGAATGAAAACTGCTTCCAAAGAACTAAGCAATGTACTGGAGGTTTCGAAAATGAATATTCGCTTAACAGTAGATAAAGCAATTTATGATAAATTTATGGCCAGGAATCTTGATGCAGATATTGCACTCCGCGGAGAGGGGATTTATCTCAATAAAATAAGTGTTGCCCATGCAGGAGGCTTTCTTTCTTTAACTGGCAACATTATTCAGGAAGAAGCTTCAAACATTTTCAAAATCAATTCTAAAATAAGCAATGTAAGCGTGAAGGATTTCTTCTACTCGTTCGACAATTTTGGACAAAAAAGCATTACTAACCAAAATTTAAGAGGTTATTTATCTTCTCTTGTTAATATAGGCGGTCGGATTTCGCATACAGGAAAAATTTTACCTAGATCAATTAATGGAAAAGTAATTTTTAACCTTAAAAATGCAGCATTAATTAATTTTGAACCCTTAGAAAAAGTTGGAAAACTTGCATTCGCAAATCGTAACTTATCAGATATCCGTATTAATAACCTTGATGGGACTTTGAATATTAAGGGAGATAAAATAGAAATAAGCCCCATGCAGATTAATTCTAGTGTTTTAAATCTGAATGTGAAAGGTATTTATGGCTTAACAGCGGGAACAAATATCGAAATGGATATCCCTTTAAGAAATCCTAAAGGAGATGAAATACTGGACAAAAAGCAAAAACGCGAATCCAGAATGCGTGGTATTGTGCTACATTTAAAAGCGGTTGAAGAAAAAGGAGAATTAAAAGTTAGGTGGAATAAAGACCACGATTAGTTTTTTGGTTGTTTAGTTTGTCGGTTATCTATCTGCTCTTCGCCATCCGAAAAACTAAAAACCAATTACCAAAACCTAAGTTAAAAATCCAATGGCCCTAGCCTTTTCATATTTCTTAAGATAAGGTATTGTCGGTGCCTGATGTAAGGCGTTGCATTTTTTGGAGTCCATCTTAAAGGATTTGGAAAACATGCCGCAATTAAAGCAGCTTGATTTCTGGTTAATTTTTCGCAAGATTTCCCGTAATATGCTTGTGATGCAGCCTCTGCCCCATAAATTCCATCCCCCATTTCGATTACGTTTAAATAAACTTCAAGAATGCGTTCCTTACTCCAAAACATTTCTATTAGCAAAGTAAAATAAGCCTCAAAACCTTTACGAACCCAGGAGCGGCCAGGCCAGAGAAAAACATTCTTAGCCGTTTGCTGTGAAATCGTACTGCCACCTTTAACTTTTTTGCCTTTTGCATTACTGGCAAAAGCTTTCTCAATAGATTTAAAATCAAAGCCAATATGCTTCAGAAACAACTGATCTTCGGCAGATACAGCGGCTCTTTTCATATTATCAGATATATCTTCGAATTTAACCCACTTTTTATCTGTTCTAAAAGGTTTTCCATCTGTCTTACGCTCTATGTTTCGCAAAACCATTAATAGGGTAATTGGCGGATTAATAAATCGCAAAGCGATAACCCAGAACAAAGAAACCAGTAAAAAGTAAATAAAAACTTTTGTGGCAATATCGGTAACGCGTTTTAGACGTGGATATTTAGATTTGGTTTTAACTTTTCTAGTCTGGGATTTTGCCATAGCACAAAGTTAGCAAAATCTTAATCCTGATATCATATCTCTTAAGCAGTAATGACAATAAGTAAACCTAATTTAAAATATGCTTAAACATATTTGCATTTCAATCGTTAAATCAAAAAGAAAATTATGAGTAAGAAAGTAGCATTAATTACCGGAGGAAGCAAAGGAATTGGCTTCGGTATTGCGGAAGCCCTTTTAAAAAATGGATATTATGTGGCTATTACGGCCAGAAGTATAGCAAGTGCGAATCAGGCGGCGGCAAGTTTAGTAAACTATGGAGATGTATTAGCGATTGAAGCTGATGTAAAAGATTTCAATTCGCAACAAGCTGCCGTAAATTTAGTGATAGATAAATGGGGACAATTAGATGTTTTAATTGCCAACGCCGGGGTAGGTCATTTTGCACCTGTGGATGAAATGGATATTAACCTGTGGAATGAAATTATTGATACTAATTTAACAGGTGTATTTTACAGTATTAAAGCATCAGTAGAAGAAATTAAAAAAACTAAGGGCACAATCTTTACCATTTCTAGTTTGGCGGGAACAAATTTCTTTGCAGGTGGCTCAGCCTACAATGCAAGTAAATTTGGATTAACAGGTTTTACTCAATCTGTAATGCTAGATTTAAGAAAATATGGCATTAAAGTTAGTACAATTATGCCAGGTTCTGTCGCCAGTCATTTCAATGATCATAACCCAGATGAGCAAAATGACGCTTGGAAAATTCAGCCCGAAGATATGGGTAAATTAATAGTTGATTTACTCGCAATGCCGGCCAGAACCTTACCAAGTAAAATAGA
Organism: Pedobacter jamesrossensis; assembly: GCF_042650905.1. Classification (NCBI taxonomy): domain Bacteria; kingdom Pseudomonadati; phylum Bacteroidota; class Sphingobacteriia; order Sphingobacteriales; family Sphingobacteriaceae; genus Pedobacter; species Pedobacter jamesrossensis. The sequence continues at coordinate 36,271 of NZ_JBHSBY010000121.1, forward strand.
AATCAGGCCGACTATGCCAAAAGGATAAAAGGAATGGAAGATGGAAAATATCAGAGACGGAAATGTACGATCTTTCCACCTCCCATTTTAAATCAAAAAAAAAGAGGCTGTCTCAAAATAAATGAGGCAGCTTTTTCCTGTTTTCCGCACTGGGACACCCAAGATTAAAACATAAGTCTTAGAATTGAATATTTGAAAACAAATTTATTAAAAAAGGCGTTTAGCAAATTCTCAG
>NZ_JBHSBY010000122.1:0-37473 GCF_042650905.1 Pedobacter jamesrossensis
AAGAGTATTATAATATACCTTTAAAATACAAAAAAGGGAGCAGAAAACATAGTTTCTAACTCCCTTTTTTAAACAATTTTATGGGTGGACTTTTTCAGTGCCCTCTGAAAATCGGGCCTCTTTTTGTTCAGATAGTTTTATAGCTACTTAAACTGAATCAATATCTGGTTCTTTTCTACTTTGTCTCCCTGCTTTACCAAAACTTTTTTAACAACGCCATCAGTTGATGATTTTAGAATATTCTCCATCTTCATCGCCTCGAGTACCAATAAATTATCGCCTTTCTTAATTTCTGCACCTTCCTGTACAATTACATTTAAAACCAAACCAGGCATAGGTGCTTTTACCTCAGCAATCTTATTTGTTGCAAGATTATCTAATCCAAGTTGTTTTAATAATCGATCAAACTGATCTTCTACCTGAACTTTATAAGTATTTCCGTTTACCTTAATCAGGCAAGTTTTTTCCGCTTTATTAACTTCGACTAATTCAGTATTGAAAGATTTATTATTGTAGATAACATGATTAGAAATTATTCCTATATCGCAGATATCTATAGAAATTGACTCTCCATTAATTAATAAATCGGAGTCTCTCGGATCTACATCGAAAGGAAATTTATCATTAACTTTTATCTTATACATATTTATTGAGTTAAAGCGTATTGAACTAAATTTGCACCCATTTTTAGCGCCTTCGTGCGAGTTTCCTGAGTATCTTCGGGATATGTACCAAAATCTTCCCAGCCATTGCCTAAATCGCATTCAAACGTATAATAGCAAACAACCCTTCCTTTGTATATCAATGCAAAACCTTGAGGTCGCTTATTGTCATGTTCATGAATTTTTGGCAAACCCGCCGGAAACTTGAACTTTTGATTATATAATTCATGATTGGCAGGCAGTTCGACAAAACTTAATTCAGGAAAAACTTTCTTCATCTGGGGTCTGATAAATTTATCTAAACCATAATTATCATCAATATGCAAAAAGCCGCCACCTGTTAAATATTGCCTAAGGTTTTTAACTTCCTGTTCGCTGAAAACGACATTTCCATGCCCTGTCATGTACACGAAAGGGAAGTTAAATAACTCTTTACTTCCTACTTCTACAATACTCTCCTCAGTATAAAAATTAGTTTTAAGATTGGTATTGCAAAAAGCTATTAAGTTTGGTAAAGCCGTTCTATCAGCGTACCAATCGCCGCCGCCACTATATTTCAATTTGGCCATGCGATAAGTCGGCGGAAAGCTAAAAGAAGAAAGCAAAAGGCCAAAAGCTAAAAGACTAAAGCTTAAAGCTGATACACGAAATTTAAGTAAATTAAAAACTGATAACTTCAAACTGATTAACGATTTAGGTAATTGATTTCAAAACAAACAGATAACGCAGCAGTTTCTGTACGTAATCTGTTATCACCTAAAGTTAATGGTTTAAAGCCTTTATTCAAAGCGTCATTTACTTCACCTGGTGTGAAATCTCCTTCAGGGCCAATCATTATTAAATACCGACCATAAGGTTTAACTAAATCCGAAATATATTTTTTACCATCATTATCGATACAATGAGCAATTAATTTATTTCCTTCGAAAGGTAGTTTTAGGAATGCATCATAAGAAATTGAATCGTTTAATTTAGGATGATAAGCTTTAATTGATTGCTTAACCGCAGAGGTAATTACTTTATTTAGACGGTCTTCTTTTACAACCTTTCGTTCAGATCTATCTGAAATAATTGGCGTAATTTCATCAATGCCTAACTCAGTTGCCTTTTCCAAAAACCACTCTATACGATCGATATTTTTAGTTGGTGCAACTGCAATGTGTAAATAATGATTACGCTTTTGATATTCAGTTTCTACATTAAGAACTTTTAAACTTACTTTTTTAGGGTTATCAGAAGTAATTTCTGCGGTATAAAAACCACCCTTACCGTCAACTAAATATATTAAAGCACCAACTTGCAAACGCAAAACACGAATGCAATGTTTACTTTCTTCTTCGTTAAGGGTGTAAGTTGATTGGGTTATATCTGGCGTGTAAAAAATATGCATAGTTGAAATTAGTGATTATCAACCATATCTCCTTTATTGATAACCAACTCTAATTTAATTGTTTCGATATTTTGTTCTGTCTTTTTTAATATGGTAAACAAATAACCATACGATTCATTGCTCTCGCCAACCTCAGGGATTCTCTCGAAAACGTGGGAAACAAGCCCCCCAATTGTATCGAAATCTTCGTCTTCCGGTAAATCATGAGGTAAATGTTCGTTCACATCATAAACTGTTGCAAATGCATTTACAATGAACTCATTATCAGATATTCTCTCCACTAATGGTTTTTCTTCATCATACTCATCCTGAATTTCGCCAACCAATTCTTCGACAATATCTTCTAGTGTAACCATACCAGCTGTACCACCAAATTCATCCAAAACGATGGCGATTTGAATGCGATTGCTTTGCAATTCGCTCATCAAATCGTTAATCTTTTTAGTCTCTGTGACAAAATATGGTTTACGGATAATATCGTTCAAAGTCCAGTGTTGATTACCAGCAGCAACTAATGGTAAAATATCCTTGGCATGGATTATACCAACTATTTTATCCATAATCTCATCGTAAACTGGTAAACGAGAATAACCTTCTTTTATAATTCTATCTATAACTTCTTCTTTTGGAGAAGTTAATTCAATACCAGAAATCTTGGTTCTGGGCACCATAATATTTTTAACAACACGCTCATTAAAATCGAAAACGTTTTTAATTAACTCATGTTCGTTATTATCTAAAGCACCACTTTCCTTACCTTGATCTAATAAATATTGAAGTTCTTCTGAACTGTGCAAAGATTCATGACCAGCTGAAGTGTCTATACCAAATGGTTTAAGAATAATTGCAGCAAGGCTGTTTAAAGTCCATATAAATGGTCTAAAAACTACGTAAAAAATCTGCAAAGGCACCGACACAAATAAGGTTGTAGCGACAGGTCTTTGTATGGCAAAAGATTTTGGCGCTAACTCACCAAACACAATATGCATAATGGTAATTAGAGAGAATGCAAAAATAGTAGATGCGGTATGGATCGTAGCGTCGCTAAAGCCCCAGTGTAAGCTATCAAAAAGATTTTTAAAGATAGTATGCATAACGCCTTCACCAACCCAACCTAAACCTAGTGATGCAAGCGTTATACCTAATTGTGTTGCGGCTAAATAACCATCCAAATTGTGGATGATGGTTTTAGCCATTTTGCCAACTCGACTTCCTGATTTTGCTTTAATTTCTATTTGAGATGCCCGAACTTTAACAATTGCAAACTCAGCTGCAACAAAAAATCCATTTAATAATACTAAAAATAGGGCAAAAATTAATCGCCACCCAACCGATGAAGTATCAGCTTCCTCTAAGGCAACCATCGCTAAATTTGTTGATGGAAGGATTGCGCTTAATTTAAAATTTAAAAACAAGCAAACCGTGGGTAAATCCATTAAGCTAATTCTCTAAATGTTGTATTATAAAGTTCTATACTTTCTTTAATAACTTTATGCGCATAACGAACACCAAGTAAATGTTCGATAGTTACATTTTTCTCTTCTAATGCTTTATAATCCTGAAAGAAACGAACGATCTCTTTCATTTGATGTGGAGGTAATTCATCCAAATCGTTGATATAGTTAACAGACATATCGTGTGCTGCGACTGCAATAATTTTATCATCTTGCTCGCCATTATCAACCATGTGCATCACACCAACAACTTTTGCTTCGATAAGTGTCATTGGATAAACATCTACCGAGCAAAGCACCAAAATGTCTAACGGATCTTTATCATCGCAATAAGTTTGCGGAATAAAACCATAATTAGCAGGGTACATTACGGATGAAAAAAGAACTCTGTCTAACTTAATTAAACCAGATTCTTTATCTATTTCGTATTTGGCTTTTGAGCCTTTTGGAATTTCAATGATTGCGTTTACAATTTCAGGAACGTTTTTTCCTGGTGATACGCTGTGCCATGCGTGGGTTTCGTCTTTTGCCATTTTAATTTAGATCTTCTTTTTCCTCTTCGGGGCTTTTTACTTTACTTTTTACAAAGGTAATCAATAAAGGGATAGTTGTGATAAGGATAAAGCCAATAATAATATATAGTAAGTAATCGTTAATTTCTTTTTCGAATCGTTTGCCTAAAAAATAGCCAAGTAATGTTAGTGAGCAAATCCAAAGTACACCACCTGTTATGTTGTAAAGGGCGAACTTCTTAAAATCCAATTTTACTACACCAGCAAAAATCGGTGCAAAAGTTCTAACTATAGGTACAAATCTGCCCATAATTAGCGCAAAAGCTCCTTGTTTATTATAATATTCTTCAGCAGCCTTTAAATATCTCTTTTTGAAGAAAAAACTGTCTTTTCTTGTGTACAGTACGGGGCCAGTTTTTCGCCCGAACCAATAACCTGTAAAATTACCAGAAATTGCAGCTATACATAAACCTGCCAAAAGAACAGCAATGTTTACATCAAGCTTACCGGTTGCCACAAACATTCCAGCTAAAAAAAGTAAATAATCGCCTGGAAGAAAAAAGCCAAAGAAAAGACCAGTTTCGGCATAGATAACAAATACAACAAGATAGAAACCGCCCTCCCTCAATAATTTCTCGGGGTCAATCAGGTGATGCAGGTTATTCCAAAAATCGTGCATATTCTATTATTTGTAAAACTACAAATAATTCTCTAACAAGTGCATACCTATATCAGGTTTAAAATAATTGCAGGATAAATACCCAAAATAAGTGTAATTGCTACTGAAATGAGTAAAACAATTTTATACTGAGCTGGTGTAGAAAGTTCGATTTCTGCTCCATCTTTAAACCACATGGCGACTATAACCTTGAAATAATAGTAGAAACCAACTAAAGCGTTTAAAATTGCAAAAGCCACTAAAAGCGTTTGGTACTCGCCCATCACGTTTAGGAACATCAAATACTTACCAATAAAACCAGCCGTTAAAGGAATACCAGCTAGCGATAGCATCGCAATAGTAAGTGATAAAGCCACTAACGGATTCTTCTTACCTAAGCCGTTGAAACTTTCAAAGCTATCGCTACCCGTTTTCTGTTTCACCAATATTAATACGGCAAATGCAATGATTGAGGCAAAAGTATAAGCTGCTGCATAAACCAAAACATTGTTTTCTGAGTTTGCACTCAAAACAACCAGAGAGAACAACAAGTATCCTGCGTGAGAAATACTTGAATAAGCCAGCATACGCTTGAAGTTCTTTTGAAACAAAGCTGTAACGTTACCAATAAATAAGGTTAAACAAACAATAACGATTAATGGCACCACCCAAAAATCGTGAATTGGAGCAAATACATCAGCAAATAATCTTAAGAAGGCCGCAAAACCAGCAGTTTTAACCACTGTACTCATGAAAGTCGTTATCAAAGTAGGCGAACCTTCATACACATCTGGTGTCCAGAAATGGAAAGGTGCAGCCCCAACTTTAAAGCACAAGCCAATCATCATCAGAATCACACCAGGATAAAAAATAGGTGAAATTGATTTGCTGTTATCTACAAGGTAAGCCTGAATTTTATCTAAATCGAATGAACCAGAAGCACCATAAATTAATGTAATACCAAATAATAAGAACCCTGTAGAGAAGGCACCCATTAAGAAATACTTTAACGAGGCCTCGTTCGATGCAAAATCCTTTTTACGGATTCCGGCAAGGATATATAAACTTACCGACATGATTTCCAATCCTACGAACAACATCGCCATGTTTTTATAAGACACCATCATAATCATCCCCGCCAGAGCAAACAGAATTAGGGTATAATATTCGGCAATGTTATCACTCTTCGAGTGGAAATAATTTTGCGTTAACAAGAAAATTAAAAGTGTTCCGATGATACAAACGCCGGAAAATGCCAAAGCGAAGTTATCGGTTTGCATCATGCCGAAGTGAACGGCATTGCCATTCCAAGCAGCAAAAGTAAATCCCAATGCAGTAAGTAAGCCAACAACGGTAAGCGGCAATAATGCTTTATTTGCTTTAAACAAACCTGCATAAAGTACTATAAAAGCTGTTATACTAATGGTTATGATAATATTCATTGCTTATTTTACTGATGTTAATTTTTGATTTACCTGTTCTAATAAATGTTGTACAGATGCCTCTGTTAAGTGCAATAATGGCTTAGGATAAACACCCAAAATAATAATCAAAGCACAAATGATATAAAGTACCAACTTTTCAGTTCCCTGAATATCGGTGAATGTAATCGTTAATTCGTTGGTTTTGCCAAGCATTACGTTTTGATACATACGCAACATGTAAACAGCCCCGAAAATGATGGTTAATCCTGCGATAGCTGCAGCCCAAATGCCGTAATTGTAAACGCCCATCAATAACAAGAACTCGCCAATAAAGCCGTTTGTTCCGGGTAATGCTACGGTTCCTAAAACAATGATCAAGAAAACGATTGCCAACTGTGGCGCTGATTTGGCAATACCACCCAATTCTTCAATTTTATTGGTTTTAGTTCTGGAGAAGATAATATCCAGCACAAAGAATAAACCGACCACATTAATACCATGACTCAACATTTGAACCATCGCTCCTTGCATACCTTGTTGGTTTAATGCAAAAATACCTGCGGAAATTAATCCAACGTGAGCAATTGATGAATAAGCGACTAAGCGTTTCGCATCTTTTTGAGTGAAAGCAATTAGTGATGCATAAACAATACCAATGATAGAAAGTATCATGGCTAAGCAAGACCAATCTTGAACACCAGCCGGAACAATAGGAAGTAACCATCTGATAACGCCATAAATACCCATTTTCAACATAATACCCGATAACAACATGGTTCCTTGTGTAGGTGCTGCTGTATAGGTATCTGGCTGCCAGGTATGGAAAGGAAAAATCGGCATCTTAATCGCGAAAGCAATAAAGAAAGCCCAGAAAATCCATCCTTGTTGTGCGCTATCTAAGCTTAATTTATAAAATTCTGCAATTTCAAAATTGTGAGCCGGATTTTGAAGATACAAATAAATAATCCCCACCAACATGAACAATGAGCCCGCTATCGTGTAAACGAAGAACTTCATGTTAATGCGAATTCTATCTTTTCCTCCCCAAAACGCACAGATAAAGTAGATTGGAATTAACGCTGCCTCCCATCCAATGTAGAATAAGAAAGCATCCATTGCGGTAAACACCAATAATAATCCAGCTTGCATAAATAGAATTAGTGCATAAAAAGCCGATGGATTTTTATAATCGTTTTTATAACTCGATAAAATAATAATCGGAATTAATAGATTTGTTAGCAAAACGACCAACATACTAATACCATCGATACCTGCATGAAAATGAATGCCCAAATCAGCAATCCAAGGTAGATTTACTTCGAACTGTGTACTTGCATTTGGAATGAAGTTACAAGCCATGAACAAAGCCAAACCTAAAGAAACTACTGAAATTACGGTAGAAACTATTTTAGCCGATTTACCTGCAAAAGCTGTTAGAATAGCACCTGCAAGTGGAAGAAATATAAGTAGTAAAAGTTGTTCCATTATTTATTTTTGAACCCTTTTTATATGTATAAAAATGTATATAACAGCAATGCGACGATACCAAATACCATCATAAATATATAGAAACCTACGTTTCCACTTTGTAGTAAACGAATACCTTTACTCGCCTCGTTTGTACTCCAACCTAAGCCGTTTACGATTCCATCGATAAACTTAGTATCAATAATTCTGTAGAAGAATTTCGAAAGTGCATCTAATGGTTTTGTAATGATGAAATCGTAAATCTCATCAAAATAGAATTTGTTGTAAGATAATTTGGCAAGTGCAGAACGTGGCGCCTGATCAGCAACAGGAATATGTGCACCTTTTACATATCTGCTGTAAGCATAAAGCAATGCAACTATAGCTGCAACTACCGAAGTGCCCATTAAAGCATATTCTGTAGAATGGCTTAGGTCTAATTCATGTTGTGCAACGCCTGCCCCAGCCAACCAGTGTGCTAACCATTCGTTTCCACCGAAAACGTGAGGGATATTTATCGCTCCACCAATTGCTGCTAAAATCGCTAAAATCACTAACGGTGTAGTCATTGCTGCTGGCGACTCATGAACATGACTTTCTTCGTGATGGGTTCCTCTATATTTTCCAGAAAAAGTTAAGAACATCATTCTAAACATGTAAAACGCGGTTAAGAATGCGGTTAACACACCAATACCCCAAAGTATGGGACTGTATTGGAAAGCATGTGCTAAAATTTCATCCTTAGAAAAGAAACCCGAGAATGGAGGCAAACCTGCAATGGCAATCGTACCAATCATCATGGTTAAGAAAGTTACCGGAAGTTTCTTTCTCAATCCACCCATGTGGCGCATATCTTGTTCGTGATGCATGGCATGAATAACAGAACCTGCTCCCAAGAATAATAAAGCTTTAAAGAATGCGTGAGTTAATACGTGGAAGAATGAACCTGTATAAGCACCAACGCCTAAGCCTAAAAACATGTAACCCAATTGGGATACGGTTGAATAAGCCAATACTTTTTTAATATCTGTTTGTGTTAAAGCAATAATTGCGGCTACTAAAGCTGTTGCAGCCCCGATAATGGCAATAATGTGCTGCGTTAATGGAGCAAGGTCGAACAATACGCTTGAACGGGCAATCATGTAAATACCAGCGGTTACCATCGTTGCTGCGTGAATTAATGCAGAAACAGGTGTTGGTCCAGCCATCGCATCGGGTAACCAGGTAAATAATGGTAACTGTGCCGATTTACCGCAGGCACCAATAAATAATAAGATGGTAATTAAAACCAAGGTATTATTACCTGGTAACATATTCGCTGCTTGAGGAAATATTTTAGAAAACTCTAAACTTCCGAAAAAGTTGAACATTAAGAATACACCTAACAAAAAGCCCAAATCACCAATACGGTTCATTACAAAAGCTTTTTTAGCTGCTGATGCATAAGCGCTGTTGGTGTACCAGAAACCGATTAGCAGGTATGAGCACAAACCTACACCCTCCCAACCGATAAACATTACGATATAGTTTGAACCTAATACCAATAAGAGCATAAAGAATACAAACAGATTCAGATAAGAGAAAAATTTACCAAACCCTGCATCATCATGCATGTAGCTTGTAGAATATAAATGGATTAAGAAACCAATTCCAGTGATAATCAAAAGCATGATTGAACTTAATGGGTCAACCAAGAAAGATAGTGGAATGTGCAATGTTCCTGCGCTAATCCAATCGAATAAAAATACTTCGTGAGATTTTTGTGTATCGCCTTGTAAGCTAAAGAAAATAACTACGCTGATTAGGAAAGAGGCTAAAATTACGCCACTTCCAATGATGCCAACAAGTCCTTTAGATAAAGAGTTTCTGCCCAGTCCATTAATTACAAACCCTAAAAGAGGTAGCAAAGGAACTAACCAAATCAATTGTTCTATTGTCATTCTTAATATATATTTACCACTTAAGGCGATTTAAAACATTAATATCTATCGATTTCGTATTTCTGTAAACCATTACGATAATCGCCAAACCAACTGCAACTTCTGCAGCCGCGAGCGCCATAATAAAGAATACGAAAACTTGTCCTGATGGGTCGTTGCTATGCACTGAAAAAGCAGTTAAAAGTAAGTTTACCGCGTTTAACATCAGCTCAACCGACATAAAGATTACGATTGCATTTCTGCGGGTTAACACGCCAATTACACCTATCGTGAAAATAATTGCACATAAATAAATGTAGTGATTTAGCGGAACGCCTGCCATTTGTGTAGTTAAATTTTCCATTATGCTTCTACCTCATCTCTTTTAGATAATAAAACGGCTCCAACCATTGCTGCCAATAGTAATAGAGATGATAATTCGAATGGCAATAAAAATGGCCCAAAAAGCTCTTTCCCTAAGTTTTCTACTAAACCTAATCCCTGATTTTTTAAAACTAGCGGGCTGTTAATGCTTGCTGCCTTAAATGAACCAACTAAGGTTACAGCTAAACAACAACCTGCAATTACACCTACAATTTTAATCAATGGCGATTTTGATGGCTCGGTTTCATTATTGAGATTAAGCAGCATCAGTACAAATAGGAATAATACCATGATGGCGCCCATGTAAACAATGAAATTTACAACGGCCAAAAACTGCGCATTCAACAATACGTAATGTACCGTGAAGGTGAAAAAGGTAAGGATTAAGTACAATACACTGTGAATTGGATTTTTTGCAAAAATCACCATCAGCGAAAAGATGATACTTAATGTGGCTACGAAATAGAATACTTGTGTACTCATTAATTTGTTATTTGTTTATGTTCCATGGTTTGTTTCTCCACAAACCATCATTGATATTACGTTTCGTGAAATACGAACCGAGGCTTAAAAGCCATTTTTGTTTAGTCCTTCAACAAGCTCAGGATAACAATTTATTCCATGGTTCGTGTGCTCACGAACCATCTTTTATTTTTTCATCTCCAACGGCGCTTCTACCAATTTGTCTTTCCCGTAAATGAAATCTTTACGCAGATAATCGGCAGGAACAATCGGTCCATCTAAATAAATAGCCTCTTTCGGACAAGCTTCCTCACATAATCCGCAGAAAATACAACGCAACATGTTAATTTCATAAGTTGCAGCATATTTCTCTTCACGATATAAATGCTTCTCTTCATTTTTACGTTCAGCAGCAATCATGGTAATCGCTTCAGCCGGACAAGATAATGCGCATAAACCACAGGCCGTACAACGCTCCTTTCCGTTCTCATCACGTTTAAGCGAGTGCATTCCTCTAAAATTAGCAGAAAATTCGCGTTCTACCTCAGGATATCTTATTGTAGCCTCCTTTTTGAATAAGTGACTAATGGTAATGCCCATACCCTTTGCAATTGCAGGTAGGTACATACGCTCCATAAAGCTCAATGGCTTTTGTTCTAGTACTTTTTTCTTGTTACTTAATGATTCCATAACTCCAAACCCCAAATGAGGCTCTTTAATACCTCTGTAAATCCTATATTTAAACCTAAAAGGTTTTTTAACTCTTGTTTTTCCTCCTTGTTCTCCCCTTTAGGAGCCGAGGGTTTAAAATTTCTCTATAATCGCAATCACAATTCCTGTTATTATAATATTGGCAATAGCCAAAGGTATTAGGCCTTTCCAGCCTAAATTCATCAATTGGTCATAACGGAAACGAGGGATTGTCCAACGTACCCACATAAAGAAAAAGATGAAGAAAACAATTTTAGCGAATAAAACAGCTGTACCAAAAAGTGGTGCCCACGTTGGACCTAGCCAAACGGCCATCGAATCCATTCCTGGATAGTTATATCCTCCAAAATATAAAGTTGCCATTACAGCTGATGATACAAACATATTGATGTATTCAGCAAATAGATAGAAACCCAATTTCATTGATGAATACTCTGTATGGTAACCACCAATTAGCTCCGTTTCACACTCTGGTAAATCGAAAGGGGCACGGTTAGTTTCAGCAAAAGAACAAACCATGAAAATTAAAAATCCCAGCGGTTGATATAACACATTCCAGTGCCAGCCATGTTGCTGGTCAACAATTTCTTTTAGGCTTAAGGTATTGGTCATTAAAAGCAAAGCGATAATAGACAAGCCCATTGCAATTTCATAACTGATATTTTGAGATGCCGCACGAATAGCGCTCAATAAAGAGTACTTGTTATTCGATGCCCAACCACCTATCATCACGCCATAAACACCTAAAGAAACCACTCCGAAAATGTATAAAACACCAACATTAATATCGGCAACTTGTAATGGAACCAATTTACCGCCAATTTCCATTGGGCTACCCCATGGAATAACGGCTGTACCAATACAGGCGCAAAGCAATGCTAAACCGGGGCCGATAATAAATAACCATTTGTTTGATGATGTCGGGATAATTTCCTCTTTCATAAACATTTTAACACCATCGGCTAAAGGCTGCAAAATACCAAAAGGACCTGCTCTATCCGGACCTAAACGGTCTTGCAAATAGGCAGCAACCTTACGTTCTGCATACGTAGAATACATGGCCACGACTAAACTGATACCGAAAATTACAGCTACCAGAATAAATTTTTCTATGATAAAACCTGTATCCATTAGTATTTTACTGTTTTATGTAATTCAATTTCGTTCGCTGCCTGTAATGCCGCATTTGGCTTAATTACCGGGAGTGGTTTTAATGTTTCGTAATGGTTAGATGCAATTACCGAAGTATCATTTATATGTGTTGGGTGTTCAATAGTCCAATCTGAAGTTGCTTTTTTATCAAAACGACAAGTGTTACAGATAAATTCTTCAACTTCACCAAATTGGTCTTTACGAGCCGTAACACGTAGAACATCTTCGCCTTTATACCAAAGAGTTACTTTACCATTGCACTTTTCATGGTCGCAGTTGCGATGCGCATCAACTGGTTTGGTAAACCAAACCCGGTTCTTGAAACGGAAAGTTCTATCAGTTAAAGCACCCACAGGACAAACATCAATCACATTTCCAGAGAAATCATTATCAACTGCCTGTTGAATATAAGTAGAGATTTCTGAGTGGTCGCCACGGTTTAAAATCCCATGAACACGTTTGTTGGTAATCTGGTCTGCAGTAAAAACACAACGGTAACACAGAATACAACGATTCATGTGCAACTGAATTTTATCACCAATATCAATACGATCAAAAGTACGACGTTCGAACTCGTAACGAGTTTTCTGCAAACCGTGCTCATAACCTAAATTTTGTAAATCACACTCGCCAGCCTGGTCGCAAACCGGGCAATCTAAGGGGTGGTTAATTAATAAAATTTCTACCACGCCTGCACGAGCCTCCAAAACTTCCGGCGAAGTAATGTTGAGCACTTCCATGCCATCCATTACAGTTGTACGGCAAGATGCCACCAATTTTGGCATTGGGCGAGGGTCTTTTTCCGAACCTTTTGTTACCTTAACAATACAGGTACGGCATTTACCACCACTGCCTTCTAACTTAGAATAATAGCACATTGCTGGTGGAACAATATCACCTCCAATTTGCCTTGCAGCATTTAGGATAGTGGTTCCGTTATCAACCTCTACTGTTATCCCGTCTATCGTAACCTTAACTTTTTCACTCATGGTTAATGATAATCTTTTTTTTATACTTTATGCCCTCGTTGCGAGGCACGAAGCAGTCTTTATTTTCTCGCCATGGTTAGTGTCTCCACCAACCAATTTATGCTTTTGTTCCGTGAGGACACGAAACGAGGCGGTGACATTACTTTTTAATTTTCATTTTTTACTTCAACAGCTTTTTCTATTGGCACTGCATAATTCGCAATACCATAATTTTGTTGTTGACTCTTAACCGGCTCTTTAATGTGCCATTCAAATTCGTCTCTGAAATGACGAATTGCACTCGCCACCGGCCATGCTGCTGCATCACCTAATGGACAAATGGTATTTCCTTCAATTTTGCGCTGAATATCCCAAAGTAAATCCACATCATCCATCGTACCATGGCCATGCTCAATTTTGTGTAATACTTTTTCCATCCAACCAGTACCTTCACGGCAAGGCGAACATTGTCCGCAACTTTCGTGGTGATAAAAGCGAGAGAAATTCCAGGTATTACGAACGATACACTGGTCTTCATCAAAGGCAATAAAACCACCAGAACCCATCATAGTTCCTGTAGCAAATCCACCTTCAGATAAAGATTCATAACTCATTAAGCGTGGTTCGCCATTGGCGTATTTTAATGTCAAATTAGCTGGCAAAACGGGTACCGATGAACCACCTGCAACCGTTGCTTTCAAACGTTTTCCGTTAGCAATACCACCACAATATTCATCAGAATAGATAAATTCTTCAACTGGTAAGCCTAATTCTATTTCGTAAACACCTGGCTTTACTAAGTTACCCGATGCTGATATTAATTTTGTACCTGTACTTCTACCGATACCAATTTTTGCATATTCTTCGCCACCATCGTTAATAATTGGCACCACTGCAGCAATCGACTCTACGTTATTAACTACCGTTGGGCAACCATATAAACCTGCTATAGCAGGAAATGGCGGTTTAATTCTTGGATTACCTCTTTTACCTTCGAGTGATTCTAATAAAGCAGTTTCCTCGCCACAAATGTAAGCGCCACCGCCCGGCTGAACATATAATTCTAAATCGTAACCTGTTCCTAAAATATTTTTACCCAACCATCCTGCAGCTTTTGCTTCCGCAATTGCTTTTTCCAAGATACGGATTTGAGGCATCATTTCTCCACGAACGTAGATGTATGAAACCTTTGCACCTAAGGCAAAACTCGAAACAATCATACCCTCAATTAAAGCATGAGGGATGTATGTCATCAAGTAACGGTCCTTGAAAGTTCCCGGCTCAGATTCATCAGCGTTACAAACCAAATAGCGTGCAACTCCTTCTGGCTTAGCCAAAAAGCTCCATTTCATCCCGGTAGGGAAACCCGCACCACCACGACCGCGTAAGCCTGATTTCTTAACTTCTTCAACAATCTCTTCAGGTGTTAAAGTTTTAAGAGCTTTTTCCACAGCACGGTACCCGCCTTTTTGGCGATAGACCTCAAGGGTATTGATGCCCGGTACGTTTATATGCTCAAGTAATAATTTGCGACTCATTTATTTATACCCCTAAATCCCCTAAAGGGGATTATTTTCCCCTCGTTTGTAAACTCCCCCTTAAGGGAGCCGGGGGTTATTTATTTTTCAAATCTTCAATCAGTTTATCTACACTTGCCTCAGTAAGGTTTTCGTAGAAAGTATATTCCGGGCTAATTTGTAACACCGGACCAAAACCACAGGCAGCCAAACACTCCACTCCTCTAAAGCTGAATAAACCATCTGCCGTAACTTCGCCTTCTTTAACACCTAACTTATCTTCTAAGTGGCTTAATATTTTCTCTGCGCCAACCAGGCAGCAAGGACCAGTACGGCAAACCTCCAAAGCGTATTTACCTTGTGGTTTTAAGAAGTACATGGTGTAAAAAGTGGCTACCTCGTAAACTTCAATCGGCTGAATATCTAAATATTCAGCAATTTTATCCATCGCTGATGTAGGAACCCAAAGATATTCTGCCTGTACCAAGTGTAACAATGGTAGCAAAGCTGATTTACTTTTATCGGCTGGGTAACGCGTCTTAATTTCATCAAATTTGGCCAGCAATTCTGATGAAAACTCTACAGGTGTTTGTTCTTCTACTTTAAGCATCTAATTCTCCTGCAATAATATTCATACTACTCATGTTTATAATGGCATCGGATAATAACATACCCTCACTCATCGGTGCAAACATTTGGTAATTTATAAAACTTGGTCTGCGAAAGTGTAAACGATAAGGCGTACGGCCACCATCATTAATCAGATAGAAACCTAGCTCACCATTTCCGCCTTCTACAGCGTGATAAACTTCTGCTTTTGGTGCATCAATTTCGCCCATCACAATTTTAAAGTGATAGATTAATGCTTCCATATTATTGTAAACTTCTTGTTTTGGAGGAAGATAAAAATCAGGAACATCAGCATGGAAAATCCCTTTAGGTTCTGTTTTTAATTTCACAACCGCTTGCTCAATAATACGTAAACTCTGCCACATCTCCTCGTTACGCACCAAATATCTGTCGTAAATATCACCACTCGTACCCACCGGAACTTCAAAATCGAAATCCTGATAAGAAGAATATGGATCCGCTACACGAACATCGTAATCTACACCTGCTGCACGAAGTAAAGGACCAGTCCAACTGTATTCTAAAGCAGCTTCTTTTGTTACTTCTGCAACACCAGCAGTTCTATCGATGAAAATACGGTTACGCGTTAAAAGGTTTTCAAATTCCTTTAACGCAACAGGAAACTCTTTTAAAAATTTATTGATTTTAGCAAAGGCAATCTCATTGAAATCTCTTTCGAAACCACCAATACGACCAATATTCGTAGTTAAACGAGCACCACAAACCTCCTCAAAAATTTCGTAAATATGTTCCCGGAACTGGAAAAGGTAAAGGAAAGTTGTTGTTGCTCCAGTATCCTGACCAATAATTGTGTTACAGATAATATGGTCGGCAATACGTGAAAGTTCCATAATGATAACGCGAAGATAATCTACACGTTTTGGCATTTGGATATTCAACAATTTCTCAACCGTCATGTGCCAGCCCATATTGTTAATAGGAGAAGAGCAATAATTTAAACGGTCGGTTAGTGGCGTAATTTGATAAAACGGGCGATGTTCGGCAATCTTTTCGAAAGCACGGTGAATGTACCCAATTGTAGAAACGCCGCTTACAATACGTTCGCCATCTAATTGCAAAACGTTTTGGAAAACACCGTGTGTTGCAGGGTGCGTTGGACCTAAATTTAAGGTTACCAGCTCACTTTGCGGGTCGTTATCTGTAAATACCGGATGGTTATGATTCATAGACCTTAATTCCGAAAACCGGAACTCCTTTCAAATTTGTTAATTATTTACTTATATATTCTATTCCAATTCCCCTTTATGGGCAAGGGGGTTTACCTTCCAAAAAATTCGTCTTTTTTATCTACTCTATTTGGGTCTTCCAATGGATATTGTTTCAACATCGGATGCACACCTAAATCATCCATATTTAAAATACGGCGTAAATCAGGATGTCCTTCAAAATCAACTCCAAAAAAATCATATGTTTCACGCTCCATCCAATTTGCACCTTTCCAAACTGTTGTTGCAGTTGGGATAGTTGGATTTTGTTCAGAAATGAAAACCTTAATTCTGATTCTCACTCGTTCTACCATATTATTTAAATGGTAAACTACTGCGATACCATGATCTTGACCAGGGTAGTGAACAGCGGTAATATCAGTTAAGAAATTAAATTTTAATTCTTCTTTTAAATGTGAAAGCACATTTACGATAACATCCTTGTAGGTTACAAAAGTTAACAAACCATAAGGTTCAGAAACAGCCGTAACTTTATCACCAAACTTTTCTACAAGTTTAGCATGTATGTCGTTATTTAGCGTTGTTTCTTCCATTATTTGATACCATATTGCCCTAAAAGTTCTTTGTAATAATCAGAGTTTCTTCTTCTACCAGATTCGTTTCTAACCAAATCTTGAATGCGCTGGAAACCATCTAAAATAGCTTCTGGTCTTGGTGGGCAACCCGGAACATAAACATCAACCGGAATAACCTCATCAATACCCTGCAAAACAGAATATGTATCGAAAATACCTCCGCTACTTGCACAAGCACCAACAGCCATAACCCAACGCGGCTCTGCCATTTGGATATAAACTTGTTTTAATACAGGAGCCATCTTCTTTGCGATAGTTCCCATTACCATTAAAACATCTGCCTGGCGTGGAGAAAAACTCAAACGTTCTGCACCGAAACGACCTAAATCGTAGTGAGAACCCATGGTTGCCATAAATTCGATTCCACAACAAGATGTTGCGAATGGCAATGGCCATAATGAATTTGAACGAGCCAAACCAATCACTTTATCTAAAGAGGTGGCAAAATAACCAGGTCCTTCGGTTCCTGGAGGCGCATCAACTATATTAATTTCACTCATGTTTTCAAACAAAAAATGCTCACCCCTTTGCAGAATGAGCAACAAATTTACAATATTTTAAAGGCAATCAAACTAGATTAACTCGATTTAGAACCTTTCTAAATAAATGAAATCGCTATAAGTAAGTGTAATTGATACACGGTTCGTTTTCAGTTCACAGTTATCTGTTTTCAGTTCGTATTTTTTAAAATAAAAATTGCCAACTGCCGTCTGAATTAGTTCCAGTCTAGCACCTTTTTCTTAATTACGTAGATAAAACCTAACAGAAGTGTTCCCATAAAAATGAACATTTCGATCATACCATCCATTCTTAATGCCCTAAAGTTTACCGCCCATGGATACATAAAGATAACCTCAATATCAAACAATACAAAAAGGATCGCAACAACGAAATATTTAATAGAAAATGGTTGACGGGCATTACCTACTGATTTAACTCCAGCCTCGAAAACTTCTAACTTATCACTTGTTTTACGTTTTGGACCTAAAAAGTGCGTTGCAACCAAAGTGGTTACTACAAAACCTAAAGCAACGATTACTTGAAATATAATTGGTAAAAAATCTATAGAGGTACTTTGCGCTTGCATAATCTTTATTTTCTGATGCAAAAGTAAAACAAAAAGGCAGAGTAACCAAACTCTGCCTTTTCTAAATTATTTAACTGTTGTAATTATTTACCTTTTCCTTTTGGAGCTGGTGCAGCTAATTCTTTTAATTTCGCTGCAGCAAATGTTCCTGTTGGATAAACAGCTACACTTTTGTCGAAATATTCTTTCGCTTTTGCTTTATCGCTATTGAAATAGAAGCCTCCTAAATTATCATATGCTTCTGATAATTTCCTAGCATTAGGTGTAACCAATTCTGGTTTCTCTGTTACTTTTTGAATAAAAGTTTCAAAAAATGGTAACGCTAATCCTTTTGGTGCTTTATCATCATCTAACAAGCTATTAACTCTAGCTCTATACAAATATGCATCTGTAGTTTCCGGAGATAATTGGGCAACCTTAGCAATAGAAGAATCTGCTTTAACTAACAAATCCTTTGATGGATTTTTCTTAGCAGAATACTGACTGGCGTATTCAAAATAATATGCTAACCCATTATAAAAATAGCTATATAAAACACCTTTACCATTCGGGCTAGCTGCAATTACTTTATCATAAATAGCAGCTGATTTTGCATATTTTTTAGCATCAAAGAAAGTTTTAGCTACTTCTGCCAACGCATCAGTATTCGTAGAATCCTTAGCAACAGCTTTACTAATATTAATTAAGGCTAAACTATCCTGTCCTGCTTTTAATTGCGCCTTACCTAAATAAAGGTAATCAAACCCAAGAATTTTTGTAGTATCTTTTTGTTTTGCAAAGTATTCAGTCATGTTAGTCAATGCCTGAGGATAGTTTTTATTCTCATAAGCTGACCAACCTTTTAATCTGGAAACAATAATTCCTTTTGGATCATTTGCAGGAACCTGAATTGATGATGCAACCTGCTCTAAAGCTTTATAATCCTTTGCATAGAATAAGAATTGCATGTAACGCAATTGAGATTCTAAAGATTTATCTGTTAAATCAAGATACTTTTTATACAACTCAGTAGCTTTTGCTGCTTTTTCCTTATCCGTTCCAAAGCTACTCCACTGTAAGTAAAGCTCTCCCAATTCGCGGTAAGCTGGCCCATAATTAGCATCAGCTGCAATTACTTCCTGTAGTTCTTTTTCTCCTTCTGGAAAAGCACGAGATTCCTTATACATTTTACCTACCTGAGTTTTAGCTCTTCTGTTTGTAGGATCGATATCTCCAACACGGAAATAAGGTGTAATTGCCTCAGAATTTTTCTTTTGCAGTGCGTAAGCATCACCTAAACCGATAAAAACTTCTGCATCCTTGTCTTTAGCATCAAGTTCATCTGCCTTAGTTAAATTAGCTAAAGCACTTGCAAAATCAGGTTTGGATACATCTTCGCTAGGTTTATCCTGAGCTAAATATGCTTTACCAATTGCTAAGTAAGTTTTATAATCTTTTGGTGCAGCTGCAACAGCTTTATCAAAATTTGTTTTAGCAGATGTTGGGTTGTTTGATAATAAATCTGCTTCTCCTAAACCAGCATAATTAGATGCATTTTTAGCATCAGCCGCTACACCTTTATTAAATACCGCTCTCGCTGAATCGATATATCCGGTTTTTAAATAAACTAAGCCTAAATTGTAATAATTATCACCATTAGACGCCTGAGAGTTTACTAAAGATTTAAGCATTGATGATGCTTTCTGATATTGTTCAGCATCAATGGCTTTTTTCGCGTCATTTAAATTTTGAGCAAAAACTGCAGAACCCATCAACACCAAACCTACATTTAAGGTTATTGCTTTCTTTAAAATTTTCATAGTTCTTTAATCTGTTTTTTAATGGTTATAAAATTTACATAATCTTATGTAAGCTTCATCTGATTGTTACTTTCTTTTAATTTTTTGATTGTCTTACACAATCGTGGTTCAATTTATAATTATTCTTTAAAATTTATTGTCCTTGGCATTAATTTATGCGGCGCCAGTTCAGACTTAAGTACAATAAGTTGACCTCGCTGGCTTCTTAACCATACTGCAAATCCTGTGCCTAAACCATCTCTTCCTTCACAATCAATTATATTAATGTTCCTTAAGAAAGGATAAACACCGTTTATAAGGTTATCTTGTGTTGGTTTATAAAACTTATCGTCGCCTGGCTTCCCTTTAAAATTCTTTAAACCTAACGTCTTAATTTTGTCTTTAACTTTAAGGAACTCTCGATTTTTCTCTGAAAGCCAATTTACGCCTAAAATACCAATAAAATTTTTATCTTCTGCAACAAGCCTGATAACCTCGTTGGCGGTGTTTTTAGCATAAACGTTTTTAGCAGGAAATTGACTGATATTTGCCAACTGTTTCAGGTATTTAAAAGTACTCGAATAAGCATTATCAAACATTAATTGTTTGCCAGATGCTTTTCCTTGAAGTATATCAACAATATCCTTAACGTTAATTACGCTGTCGATATTACTTTGATTAGTAATTAAAGCAATTCCATCAACAGCAAAACGCGAAGTATTAATTCTGATGTTACGTTGAGTATAATATTTTTCTTCTTGTTTTGTTAGCATTCTTGGTAAAACAATAACCCTTACGCTATCATTTAAAAATGCGGGAATTATTTTTTCTTCAGGTTTAAACGTTGTTAAAAACGTAGCCTGCGGGTAATCAATTTTAAAAATATCAATTTCTTGTTGCACCAGCGGAGCTACAGTTTCATCAACCAAAATCTTCATCGTACCGCTTGTACGGGTTTCTTTAATTTCTTCTACCTTTTTACGTTTACAAGAAAAAAGGGACAATAAAATTAATAATGTAAGGGTGTTTCTCATCTAAAATTAATCGCGCCTCCCAAGGCTAAGTAATCTAACAAAAGCATAAATAATTAGAAATATACCGATGGCAATTTTGTACGGCTGCCCAATATTTAATGGCAAATTTTTCCAAAAGATACATGCAAAGCCTATACAGCAGTAAAACACAAACATGACAAGGCCTAAAATGAGCAAAAACCGCTGTTTAGGCGATTTTTGCTTGAAAATATCAAAATTTAACATTCTGTTATTGAAGAGTAAAGTTTACCTGAATGTTGTATTTAACCCTTACAGGTTTACCATTCTGGATACCAGGAACCCAACGCGGACTTGCTTTAAGTACACGTACAGCTTCCTCGTTAGTACCACTACCCGGACCACGAATAACTGAAATATCAGTAAGTTCTCCATTTCTTTCTACTACGAAAGATAAGAATACTTTACCCTGAACATTGTTTTCCTGTGCCATTGGAGGGTATTTAATCGCTTTACCTAAATATTCGTAAAACTTTTTCATACCACCTGGGAAATCTGGTACCTTTTCAATACTAACAAAGTCATAAACTTTATTATCATCTACTGCAACTGCTGCTTCTTGTTTAGGTCCTTCGCCAACTGGCTCAGCAATTCTAATTTCAGCAGTAGGATCACCTTTAATATCTTTTTGTCCTGGATCTGCCTCTTTCAATTTTTCAACTGTAGGTGGTTCCTCATTCACTTCGATATCCGGTTTTACAATCGGAGGTGGCATTTTTACCTGATCCACTTTTGGTGGTGGTGGCTCTACCGGTGGTGGTGGTGGAGTATCTGGGTTAACCGGTGGAGGTGGAGCTAAAACCACTTCCTGTGCTTTTAACTGCTCATCTTCCGGAATTGCCCCTTTAATTAAGCTGTAGATTTTTGGAGCGAAAAACATCACCAAGAATACAACCGAACCCCACAACAGGGCTTTTGCTGTATTACCAGCGCTACCTTTTCTTAATTGGTAAGCACCGTAAGCTTTGTTTTTATCAGCAAAAACGACTTCCAGCCATTCTTTTCTAAATATATCTAACTTTGACATAATTCCTGATTTTATTAATTATAAAATACCTTGCTCTTTCATGAAACCCTTCTCACTATCCAAGATATTATCATCATCAATCTGACGAGATTTTACCTTTAGAATTTCCAGCTCATCCATCATATCAACAAAGTTTTTAAATGTAGAACCTGAAGTAGGTTTTACTAAAACTGTAAACTCTCCGGCAACGCCTGATGCATTAGCTTTTGTTCTGTTTTCGTTGATTGATTTTTCAATTTGAGAAAAAGATTCAATTGTAGGAGCACTTTTACCAGCTTCTCCCATGTACCATGCTACTTTATCGTTTTTACCCAATAAAACAGTCATTGTTTTAGTTGCCTTAAGCGCCAACCTGTTCTCTGGCAAATTATCTTCTTTATCTGGCTTTGTAATATCCATTGCTTGTGGCGTAGATATTGATGTAGTCAAGATAAAGAATGTAACCAAAAGAAACATCAAATCCACCATTGGGGTCATATCGATCCTTGGTGTGGCTTTCTTCCCGCCTGTGTTTAATTCTGCCATTTCTTAATTATTCTTTTTAGCTTCTGCGTTTGTAACTAACAAAAACTTGTTGACCTTTTGTTTCTGCAAGATATCAATAACTTTTTTCACCGTAGGATATTCCTCTTTCGAATCTCCTTTAATACTGATTCTCATATCAACATTGTTCATCTCTTTAGTTGCTTTACGGGCATTTAAAACCCAAGCATTTAATTGATTATCGGTCGAATCGGTAGGAATACCAGTTTGTACGCCTGGCTTCATACGCTCATCACCTGCCATTGCGATAAACTGTTTTAAGTTTGCCACAGGAACGCCGAATGATGAAATTGCAGAAAATCTTTTAATCTCATCTGGTGTGAAAGTAACTTTATACTGTTCACCCATTAATTCCAAAGTTCTCGCCCTTACTTTATTTCCTGCTACTTCAAAGAAAACCTTTTTTTGGCCAATTGTTAAAATGGCGTTATTTTCTGCCGGCACTTTAAATTCATACGTTGATGAAGGAGTAGATACCGCCAGAGGTTCTGGTTGCCTTGCTGTAGCAGTTAAAATGAAGAAGGTAAGTA
Organism: Pedobacter jamesrossensis; assembly: GCF_042650905.1. NCBI lineage: Bacteria > Pseudomonadati > Bacteroidota > Sphingobacteriia > Sphingobacteriales > Sphingobacteriaceae > Pedobacter > Pedobacter jamesrossensis. Next base: position 23,150 of record NZ_JBHSBY010000122.1, read on the forward strand.
ACAGCGCAGCAACATCGCACATAGCGGTCATGTCTGTTACAGTACTTGTTCTTTTAACTTTAATTCTAGGCATAATATTTTTACTAGTTTTTAATAATGATGATCTTTTTTCCGGTTTTCCATAAAGCCGGTAAAAATTATTTCAAAATTCTTATTTATGTGAACTAGCGTATGTTTGAACGATGCTAAATCCTGCTTCGTCAATTGCATAAGTTAATTTATCAATTTTAGAAGTTAAGATGTTGTACATGATAATTGCTAAAGTTGATACAGCGATACCAGTCATTGTGTTAATTAACGCCTCAGAGATACCTACTGCTAATGCTGATTGATCTGGAGCACCAGAGTTAGCTAAACCTGCGAACGCACGAATCATACCTGTTACTGTACCTAGTAAACCGATTAATGTACCGATTGACACCAAAGTAGCAATGATTGTTAAGTTTTGCTCTAACATTGGCATTTCTAAAGCTGTAGCTTCTTCAACTTCTTTTTGGATAGCAACGATTGATTGCTCAACATCCATGTTAGTATCTGCTTCAACCTCACTATATTTTTTTAAACCAGATTTAATTACAGCCGCAACTGAACCTTCTTGTTTATCGCATTCTGCTTTAGCAGCTTCGATGTTACCAGAGTTTAATAATCCTTTTACTTTAATGATAAAAGTATCTAAGCTGGTTTTACCACTTGCTTTACCGATAACGATTAAACGTTCGATAGAGAAAACGATTACAGTTAATAATAAACCGATTAGAACGGCTACGATTGGACCACCTTTGTAAGCTGTACCTGGATAGTTGTTAGGTAATGGTAAATTGTTGTTGTCTCCCCCGATAAAGTTACTAGAAGCTCCTAATACGAAATTCCAGATAACAAATCCAATAACGATACAAATCGGAATTACAAGTGTTGCAAATACATTTGAAGCGCTTGATGAGCTTTCTTTTTTAACAGTTGTTGGTTTTGGTGCGTTTGCCATTTTTTTTTAATTTTTAGTTTTAGTTCTTGTTTTTAATTTTTTAGCTATTTTAACTTTTGTAATACACACAACGTATGTTTATCTGATTTTGTTGCGAAAACAAATTTATAAATTGATTTCAAATTACAAATTAATAAATCAATAAACAATTAAATCGTTACTTAACTTTTAGTTTACAGGCTATACCTGTGTATATAACAAAAGAATTGCCTCAGCCGGAGGCAATTCTTCCACAATGAAAACTAAAAAAAAATCGAATTGCAAATTTTTTAAGTAAAAAATGCATTTAAACCTACATTTAACACATTTTTAACTCTTCTGTGTGCACTTTTGGGATGTTTACCTGTTTAAACTGCTTAAAATTTTGAGCAAAGGCTCCGTCAAGTTCGTATGCCTTTAGAAAATATTCTTCTTGATTGCTCCATGTTTTAGATGGGTCTAAAATTTCATCTGGTACGTTAGGGCAATGTAAAGGCATCATTAATTTAAACACATGATGAAGTTTGTAATTAGGATGATCTAAATCGCCGTTTATTGCAGAGGTAATCATTGCCCTGGTATAACTTAATTTCATTCGCTTACCAATCCCATAAGGACCGCCAGTCCAACCCGTATTTACAAGCCATACATTTACTTTTTGCTCTTCCATCTTTTTGCCGAGTAAATCTGCATATTTTGATGGATGTAAAGGCAAAAATGCTTTACCAAAGCAAGCCGAAAAAGTTAACTGAGGTTCGGTTATGCCAGCTTCAGTACCTGCAACTTTTGCGGTATATCCACTCATAAAATGAAACATTGCCTGTTCTACATTTAACTTGGAGATTGGAGGTAAAACACCAAAAGCATCAGCTGTTAAGAAGAATATATTTTTAGGGGTAGCCGCAACCGAAGGCAGAACGGAGTTATCTATATAATCAATAGGATAGGCAACTCTTGTATTTTCTGTTTTATCAATATTCGAAAAATCTACATCATTTGTTCCAGGATAGAAATTTATATTCTCTAACAAGGATCCAAATTTTATTGCCTTATAGATTTGAGGTTCTTTTTCTAAAGTTAAATCGACACATTTTGCATAACATCCACCTTCAAAATTAAATATAGAGTTTTCACTCCAACCATGTTCATCGTCGCCAATTAATGCTCTTTGCGGATCGGCAGATAAAGTTGTTTTTCCTGTTCCAGACAAACCAAAAAATATAGCTGTATCGCCATCAACACCAACATTTGCAGAACAATGCATAGAAAGCGTATTTCTATATGTAGGTAGCAAAAAGTTTAAAACAGAAAATATGCCTTTCTTAATTTCACCGGTATAGCCCGTTCCTCCAATCAAAATCATCTTTTTGGTAAAGTTAATTATAGAGAAATTCTCTTGTCTTGTACCATCAATCAGCGGATTGGCAAGGAAGCCAGGAGCCGCGATTATAGTCCATTCAGGAGTTATCCCCAAATCTTTTTCATCAGGACGAATAAATAGATTATTTGAAAATAGATTTTGATAGGCTGTTTCGGTAATAATTCTTATAGAAATTGAATAATCTGGATTTGCACAAGCAGAAGCATCTCTAACGTAATAAACCTTATTATTAAGGTAATCGGTCATCTTGCCTAAAAGCGAATTAAACTGCTCAGGGCTGAATTTTATATTAATATCTCCCCACCAAACCGTATTTTCTGTGATGTCGTCGCTGACAATAAATCGGTCTTTAGGCGAGCGCCCTGTAAATTTTCCTGTATCTACTGCTAAAGCGCCGGATGATGCCAAGAAACCTTCATTGTTTTCCAAGGCTTCCTTAATCAATTCGGCAGCAGATAATTGATATTTAACACCCAAACCTGCCTTCAGATTTAAATAGCTTAAATCAGGCGCTTGTAGTTCCATTTTGCTCATAACAATAAGTTAGTTAGTGGAGCAAATGTAAAGAGATATCTTACAAAAAATCAAATTTTTTATTGTCTTTTTTTACATATTGTAGCTTATACACTATGACTTAAACGATTGATAATCAATTTAATAAAACGTTTAAATTGTGATTAAAAAAATTAAAAAAATACACTAAGTAGTAATTTATCCGCCAGCTTTTTTGGCTTTGAAACCTTCTTTTTGAAGAATTAGCATCACCTTGTCTCTAACATCTCCCTGAATAAGAACTTCACCATCTTTCACAGAGCCGCCAACACCACATTTATTTTTCAGCATTTTGCCTAAAATCTCCAAATCTTCAGTTTTACCTTTAAAACCAGTAATTAGGGTTACCGCCTTACCTCCACGATTCTTTTTATCAAGCATTACTCTTAAATCCTGTTGTTGATTCGGAGCTGTTACCCTATCATCAATTTCTTGCTCATATTCGAATTCTGGATTAGTAGAGTACATAATCCCTCCTAAATCGCTTAAGCTATTCTTTTTCTGTTTCATTATTTAAATTTCTAGGGAACAATTACCTCCAAAGATAAGGGATTGATGTTAATCTCTACTTCCTTACCCATTTGCAAAGGCTCGCCGTCAACATGCACGGGCCCATCATGCTCTCGATATATTTTTATGCTTTTGCCTTTAATAATCTCTATCATATCCGATGTTTCAGCTGTTCCTTTCAACATTACGTAACTTAGAACAGGTAATTTCAACATCGAAAATGGCTTTATAATGCAAACATCTAGTAAGCCGTCTTTCACCGAAGCATTTGGTGCGATGTAAACATTATTACCATATTGAGATGAGTTTGCAATGGTTAAGGCAAAGGCTTTTCTTCTATATTCAACTCCATCTATATTTAAAATATAAGATTCACCCTTATAATTAAAAACCTCTCTTAAGCTTAATTTCAGATAACCCGTTAATCCCCTTTTCTTATCCTTCGAAAAAGCAGCACTCAAGTGGGCATCAAAACCTAATCCGGCAAGATTAAAAAAAGATTTGTTATTAAAATAAGCAGAATCAATCTTATCTGTTTTTAGTTGATTTATAAGTAAAATAGCTTCTTTTAGATTTTGGGGAATATTTAAGAACCTTGCCAAGCCATTACCCGAGCCTAGGGGCAGAATGCCTAATATTTTTTTATGCTCGAGCACTTTCCCCGCAACCTCATTTATTGTCCCATCGCCACCAGCTGCCACAATTATGTCAAAATTTTTAGCAATTGCTTCTTCAACAATTTCACTGGCATGCCCTATATGTTCGGTTAACCTGAAGTTTGCATTAAACTTTTCTTTATCCAAATACTTATCTATAAGTGCTGGAATGCGTAATTTGGCTTTCCCACCAGATATGGGATTGATAACGAATAAGATATTGATTTTGACTTGCAAAGCTTTCGAATGAGGATACAAAATAATCTATAATTTTTGAAATAAAGAAAATATGCTAATTTTGCAGTGTTAAAAGTGGATTGATTTGCGATGTTTCGATAACAGGAACGGGATTGCAACCACTCTAAAAAAAGTGCTAATACCATCCTATACACAATTGAACCTGGTTTCAGGGAACATTAGCACTTATTAAATTGTTTTAATTTCAACTTAAATATTTAATAAATGTCGTATTTATTTACTTCAGAATCTGTATCTGAAGGCCACCCTGATAAAATTGCCGATCAAATTTCGGATGCTTTAATTGATAACTTTTTGGCTTTCGATGCTGAATCTAAGGTTGCTTGTGAAACTTTAGTAACAACGGGACAGGTTATTTTAGCTGGCGAAGTAAAATCAAAAACTTATTTAGATGTGCAGCAAATTGCACGTGATGTAATCAAGAAAATTGGTTATACAAAAAGCGAATACATGTTCGAAGCAAATTCTTGTGGCATTTTATCTGCTATTCACGAGCAATCGCAGGATATTAATCAAGGTGTAGATAGAACGACCAAAGAAGAACAAGGTGCTGGCGACCAGGGTATGATGTTTGGTTATGCAACTAATGAAACTGAAAATTACATGCCCCTGGCACTCGATTTATCGCATGCCCTACTGATTGAACTGGCTAATTTAAGAAGAGAAAATTCTGAAATTACTTATTTGCGCCCTGATGCAAAATCTCAGGTAACCTTAGAATATTCTGATGACAATAAACCGCAGCGAATTGATGCGATTGTAATTTCAACACAACATGATGATTTTGATGAAGAAGCAACCATGTTGGCAAAAATTAAATCAGATTTAGTTTCAATCCTGATTCCAAGAATTAAAGCAAAGTATCCTCAATATGCCCATTTATTTAATGATCAAATTACCTATCACATTAATCCAACCGGAAAATTTGTAATTGGTGGTCCGCATGGTGATACAGGCTTAACAGGAAGAAAGATTATTGTTGATACGTACGGCGGTAAAGGTGCTCATGGTGGTGGTGCATTTTCGGGTAAAGACCCAAGTAAAGTGGATAGGAGTGCTGCTTATGCAACGCGTCATATTGCTAAAAACTTAGTTGCTGCAGGTTTAGCTGATGAAATTTTAGTTCAGGTTAGTTATGCAATTGGTGTTGCAAAACCAACTTCTATAAACGTGGTTACTTATGGCACGTCGAAAGTTGGTTTAACCGATGGCGAAATCAGTAAAAAAGTAGAAGCAATTTTCGATATGCGTCCTTACTTTATCGAGCAACGTTTAAAATTAAGAAACCCAATTTACAGCGAAACTGCTGCTTATGGCCACATGGGTCGTACACCAGAAACCGTTACTAAAACTTTCAGAACTCCAAATGGTGAAGAAAAAACAGTTACAGTTGAATTATTTACCTGGGAGAAATTAGACTACGTGGATAAAGTTAAAGCTGCCTTTAGCATTTAATTTTAACGATAATATTAATCAGAAAAGCCCTGAATAAAAATAATTCGGGGCTTTTCGTTTTCTAGACACCTTTATTTAACAACATTTACAGTTTCTCCTGTTTCATAAAGGTTTCTTCTTTTAGAGACGTATTTTCATCGGTAATTGCATAAGATTTAACCCCTGTAATTTTCATTTCATCTATCACATCTACCAAGTTTTTATATGTCGAGGTGCTCATTGGCTTAATAATTACGATTAAATATTTTTCAGGATTATTTTGATGCGTTTTAGCAACCAAAAGTTTATTCTTTATAATTTCTTTCTCAATTAATCTTACCTTTGTAATTTTAATTGAAGCATTATATGTTTCGCCCATATAGCACCCCGCCTGATTACTTTTTCCAAGTAAAATTGTCATAGTTCTTGAAGCTGGATAAGGAGTGGGAGTATTGATGGGGGTAGGTTTAGAAATATCTGCAGCTTTCATCTCTGTTAGAGATGTGGTGAGCATAAAGAAGGTTGTAAGTAGAAACATTAAATCGACCATTGCAGTTAAATCGACCCTTGGTGCTGTTTTTTGTGTTCTTCCATTAGTAGCCTTGCCACCTTTAGAAATTTCGAGTGTTGCCATATTACTTAGGTTTTTATAATGATGTCAAATCAAACCAGATTACATAAATGGTTAACTAATTTCCTTAATTGGTAAATCTTAGAACCTCGGCAAAATTTAAAGATTAATTGGTTAATAGTCATTTAGTTTTTCTATATAATAAAAAAACAAGCAAACCATTTTGAACCGCACTTGTTTAAACTAAATAAAAACATATTACTATGGAACAGCCAATTGCAATGAACACTTTGAGTCAAATTTTGGAGAAATTGAGGCTGAAAGGAAAAGATAACGAATTAAAGATGACTGATCACGGCAAAATGCAAAGTCAGAAAGGTAAGATTTACAAACCAGAAGACTTAACTATCGTTAAAACATATCGCTTCGAAGGCGATTCCGATCCAGGAGATAATTCTGTTCTTTACATTACTGAAGATAAAGAACAGGAACTAGGTTATATATTAGATGCTTATGGCATTTATTCTGATAACGTAGGATCTTCTTTTGACGATTTCCTTAAGAAAATCCCAACAGAAAATAGGGATGAGCAAGAATTATTTTGTTAAAACTGTAAGAAAGCTAGAGACACGGAGAATTCGTGTCTCTTTCTGTTTAAAGCTATTTGTAGAATACCAAAACTTTCATTTTTTTCTCTTTTTTAACCACATCCAGACCAATATCGTTTATCGACTTCATAATTCCTTCTTTCGTTCTATATTCTACATTGGTTTTTATGTCATATCTTTTATCAAAGCCTGTTTCATCTACAACTGGCAAACTAAATTCATTTGCCAAGTATTTTTCTGCAAAATCGGCTATTTTTGCTCCTTGCCCGTCATAACCTCGCCCGCTAAAACTGTAACTTAGTTCGTCTTTTGTAGATTCTTTCGGTTTGAAATTTTTATTTACCAAAGCATAAACAGACATATGACGATATTCGATTCTTACTTTAACGGGTAAATTTAATTGCAGATGATTTTGCAAAATAACCATCAAACTATCCTTTTCTTCGGGTTTAACCAGTAAATCAAGTGAGTATAAGGTATCCTTATTTTCATAATCCGAAACTTCTTTTTCTGGTATTTCATAAACGAGTTGCTTTTCAGAAACGATTCCATAAGCATCTTTATACAAGCCAACCATTGTTGCGTTTGTAAAACTAATTCTCCGTTTTGCATAAATACTTTTATCTAAAAACCTTCTACTCCCTGATGGTTGCCCTTGCATATAACCCCTGAGTGAAAAGCTATGACTTAAAGTCGAGTCTACGGCAAACGGATCGCCATTACCAGCAAGTTTTTCCTTTTTGGTTTCTCCGCTTGATTTTATGGCCTCGCCTTTTATTAGTTTATCTATCATTGATTGATTAATGGAATCACTTTTTACGAGCGCAACTATTTTTCCTTTTGGTTTACTACAATGCTTTGACCAACATATGAAAGTGCAAACAATTGGTAAAAGAAACCAGAAGTATCGCTAGCCAACCAAATTTTAGATGGTTTTTTCTTCAGATAAGTATTCAGTCGTTCTGGAGTATCATCTGATAAACCAATAACCTGAATCGTATTCTGATTGGCAAGCTGTAATTTTGCAAGTGTATCCATTTCTGGCAAGCAAGGCGAACACCAGGTTCCCCATATATTTAAAATATAAACTTTGTTTTGAGGTTTGTGAAGCGAAACAGACCTAATAGGCGCATTGATTAAGTTTTGAATCGGGATATCAGGAAATTGTTCTCCAGTTCTAGCTTGTAAACCTTGAGCCATAGCATTAATGGATACCAAAGCAAAAAGGAAATTAAAAAATATTAGCTTCATAACTTTAAAATATTTCTTCAAAATTGGAGAATGAAAATTTGAGAAAAGTTATCGGCCACGTTAATTAAAGTTATATTATGTTAACGGGTTTAATTAGCACTTAAGAATTATATACATTTGAGTCATGCATAAAAAGGCCAGTTTGTTAGTTATTGTTTGCTTTGTGGCAACGACAGGCTTATTGGCTTTGCAAGCTTACTGGATCGTTAAATACTATAACGTTACTAAGGTAAATTTCGAGAAAGAAGTAAATCTTGCCTTTGAAGACGGCATTAAAAAAGAACTGAGCTTACGTTGTGATACCATTCAGAAAATTGTAGAGCATAAAATTTTAGATACTAATGCATTCGTAATTAGTGCCAAATTTGATAAGGCAGACAAAAAATATGTATATACTATAAGTGCTAAAGGAAACGCAAAAGATAAATTCTCTTCATCATTTAGCTTCGCTAATTATAGCAAGGCGCTTCCAAAAGACAAGCGAGACACGAGCGTTAGAAAACACGTTGCTGGGATGCTTGCTTTACTAATGAGAGAAGAAGATTTAGAATCGCACACGATTTACTATCGAACACAGAAACTGGGCATTTTTATGGATGAACAAGCAAAAAAATATCAGTTCGATACAACCAGACTTCGACCCGCCTTTAATCTTTATTTAAAAGAAAGAAACATTAATGTACCATACAGTTTTATGGTTAAAAAAGATGATAGCACTAATAATAAAAGCATTATAAATACTAAATTATCTAACACCTATCCTATTATTACCAAGGCATTTTCAACTTACCGATATACCGATAATCAACATTATGTTAGGGCGATGTTTAAAAGTCCGAACTCTTACATCCTTTCTAAAATTAGCTTAATTTTACTTGCATCATTGGCTATGATTCTTATTATTTCTGGCTGTATGATTTTCATATTAAAAAGTCTTTTTCGAGAGAAAAGATTATCAGCAATTAAAAATGATTTCATTAGCAATATAACACATGAATTTAAAACACCAATCGCAACTGTTTCAGTAGCGATTGAAGCCTTAAACGACACAACCATTTTAGCAGATAAAGAAAAAACCATAAGATACTTAGACCATGCTAAAAACGAAATAGAAAGATTAAATCTTTTGGTTGATAAGGTTTTGAATTTAGCCATTTACGATGGAGGCCGATCGGAAATTATTAAAGAAGAAGTTAATATTGCTGAATCAATAAACGATTTGATTAAACTTCATCAATTATCAAATGCTAAAGAAGTAACCATAACATTTATAAATCAAAGCAACGAGATTTACATACAGGCAGATAAAATTCAGTTTCAGCATGCTTTAAATAATGTATTGGATAATGCTATTAAATATTCTCCCAACGAAGCCAGTATCCTAATAACCGTTGATAAAGTTGGAAATTACTTGGTGTTAAAACTTAAAGATAGTGGAATAGGGATTTCGGAAAAAGAAATTTTAATGGTTTTTGATAAGTTTTACAGAGTTAGCACAGGAAATAATCACTTGGTTAAAGGCCATGGATTAGGCTTAAATTATGTTAAACAGATTATGATACGACATGCTGGTTGGTATAAAATTGAGAGTGAATTAGGGCAGGGAACAACGTTGATTTTAGCATGGCCGATTTAAATAAAATTCTCTTGGCCGAAGATGAGCCTGCATTAGCCGAAATTGTAAAAGAAACCTTAGAGTTGAAGGGATTTGAAGTTATTCATACTCAAACCGCTTCAGCAACCATTTCCAAATACCATAGTTCCAAACCCAATATTTTGGTTTTAGATGTAATGTTACCCGATGGAGATGGATTTTCTATAGCTAAACAGATTAGGCAAACTGATACGCAAACACCAATTATATTCTTAACTTCAAAATCGCTACCAAGTGATGTTGTTACTGGTTTTGAAAGCGGCGGCAACGATTACCTCAAAAAACCTTTCAGCATCGAAGAACTGTCTATTAGAATTAAAGCACTTTTAAGTCAAAACAGATTGGTTTTTTCACCAAGTATGGAGAAAAAGCAACCAATAAAAATTGGCAACTACTCATTTCTTTATCCCGAGGGAATTTTAACTTTAAATGGAACACAAAGGGTTTTAACAAATAGAGAAGCCGAAATTTTACAAATGCTACTACTGAATCGAGACAATATGCTCGCACGAAATACGATTTTAAATACGTTGTGGAACTATAATGATTACTTCTCTGGTAGAAGCCTTGATGTTTTTATTGCTAAATTGAGAAAATACCTAAAAAATGATGCATCTATATTTATCATCAGTATTAGAGGGCAAGGATATAAACTAGTTTACTAGAATTTTTATCTTTAAACTTTTCTAACAATTATTACTTAATCATTCCTTTTGAAAGCTTTTAATCTATTATTCTGCATTTTATTCATTTTCTCGGCAGCACTTCAATACAACGATCCAGACCCATACATTTGGGTGCCTATTTACCTCTATGGTGCATGGCTTTGTTATCAGGCATATCGTGCGAAATATTATCCAAAAGCATATTTAGCGGGCATTTTTATTTTTGCAATTTATGCCCTTTTTCTTTATTTTGATAAAACTGGTGTACTAAACTGGTATCAAGAGCATCGGGCAGAAAATATTGTACAAAGTATGAAAGCTACAAAACCCTGGATTGAAGAAACACGTGAGTTTGGTGGATTGCTAATTCTTATCATTGCCTTGGCAATTAATTATTTTGCGTTTAGAAAGAATAAATTATAGCCCTTAAAAAATCAAGGATTTTTAGCAACAAATTGCTTTTCAATTTTTTGTATCCATTCGCTTTTAGATTCTATGAATTTGAATACGTAAGTGAGTAATACAAAAACACCTAGTGCAATAAGAAATGTTGCCATCATTTTATTACTCATTTCTATCTGAACTTGTTTTCTGCATTGATCCATAATAAATATTTAGGAGTCGGGCAAAAAGAGAGCATCAATCCCCTTACTCAGGCCTTAGAACGCATTAGGCTCTAGATTGTTTCAAGCTTTTGTTCAAAAATCTATTAATACTATTATAAAGTAGCTTAATCTGTTTCATTGCATCTTTTAGTTGGAAGGTTGATTAGTTAATAATTATTACTGTGTAGTGCATAATTAAAACTTTTTCAGAGGAGAAAGGTTATCACATCAAGTATTATAAATAAAAACAAATTGAATAAATTTAAACGCATTGCCGTTCTTGGTGGCGGACCAAGTGGCCTTTTTTTATTAAAAAGATTAGTTGAATCGGGCCAGATAGACTTTAGTATTGATATTTTTGAAAAAAACAAACAGCTCGGTGCTGGCATGCCCTATAGTCCGGAGGGCGCAAACAATGAACATATTACAAACGTATCTGGAAATGAAATTCCAGAATTAGTTACTTCGGTAGAAGACTGGATTAAAACAATTCCATCAGAAAAACTTCAACATTTTCACATAAACCCGGATAATTTTAATGATTACAAAGTAATGCCCCGTCTACTCTTCGGACAATACCTCTCTGCCCAATTCGAATTACTTAAAAAACAGGCTGAAGAAAAAGGAATTTCACTTACAATCTATTTAAATAGCACAGTAAACGATATTATAGATTATCCTGACGAGAAAAAGGTTGTTGTGGAATTAAATGATAAATCGGTGTTTGAATACGATAATGTAATTATTTGCACTGGCCATAGATGGCCAAAAAAGTTAGAGGGGCAGATTCCAAATTTTTATGATTCACCTTACCCACCTTCAAAATTGAGATTTAAGGTAAATCATCCGGTTGCAATTAAAGGCTCATCATTAACAGCTATTGATGCAATTAGAACCTTAGCACGCCAGAATGGAGATTTTAGTACCGATAAAAATGGAAAAGTAAGTTACATATTGGATAACGAGCAACAGAACTTTAAAATGGTTATGCATTCCAGAAGCGGAATGCTGCCTGCAGTAAGATTCCATTTGGAAGACCCTCATTTATTAAAAGATTCGGTACTTAGCAAAACTGAGATAGATAGAAAAAGAGCCGAAAATGATGGTTTTCTTTCTTTAGATTATCTTTTCGAAAAGAATTTCAAAGATTCTTTTAAAGATAAAAGACCCGGTTTTTATCAGCAGATAAAAGATTTATCGATGGAGCATTTTGTAGCCAAAATGATGGATTTTAGAGTGCAACAAGATCCGTTTAAACTTTTTAAAGCCGAATACTTAGAAGCCCAAGAGTCTATTGATGAGGAAGAATCTATTTACTGGAAAGAAATGCTAGCTGTATTAAGTTTTGTAATGAATTACCCAGCTAAGTATTTCTCTGCAGAAGATACACTTAGGTTACAAAAAACTCTAATGCCACTTATTTCTATCGTTATTGCTTTTGTACCGCAAAGTTCAGTGGAAGAAATGCTTGCTTTAAATGAGTCAGGTGTACTAAAAATCGTTTCAGTTGGAGAAGATAGCTGGGAAGAGCCACAACCAAGTGGAGGTGTTATTTACCACTACACGGATGAATTTAATAAAAAGCAGTCAATCCCATTTAAAACCTTTATTGATTGCGTAGGACAACCACATTTATCTTTCAGAGAAATCCCTTACGAAAGCTTGGTGGAGCGAAAAACAGTAAGCCCCGCAAAAATTAAATTTCGAGATAAAAATGAAGCGGTTTTAGCAATAAATAAGGGAAATAAAAATATCGAACAAGATAGAGAAGGAAATTACTATTTAAATGTACCAGGAATAAAAATTAACGATAATTTTCAGGTTGTAGATGCGTACAACGCTCTGAATGAAAGAATATATATGATGGCGGTTCCTTATATAGGTGGCTACAATCCCGATTATTCTGGTCTTGATTTCTCTGAGGCTGCATCTTCTAAAATTATAAATGCTCTTTTAGGATAAGATTTGTTTAAAACTTGTTGGAACTTAAAAGGTTTATCATAGATATGATTAACGAAGCACAACAATCGGCACCAAAACTCTTTATGCTATTATTAGGTTCAAAGGCTCCTAAAAGGAATGTAGAACAACACGATTATTTTTTCGGAATCGCACATTCTTTAAAAGAACTTGTCCCACAAATAAAGTCATTTTGGCCAGAGGCTGGTAATAGCATTCATGTTGATGGCTGGCGAGAAGTTAATACCGTTAATGGTTTCGAGATAAAGATTATACCAAGAGAACAGGCAGTTACAACATCAGAAAACAAACTGTTTTTTATTAACCTTGGCGGTTATCAAACCAACAAGCTACAAGAACAGCATTATGTTGTTTTATCTGTTCAAAGCAATAGAGCAAATGCCATACAAGACTCAAAAAAAACGGTGTTCTTCAAAACCAACTCAATAAAAGGGGCAAATGCACATATTGATGAAAAATATGGAATTGATGTAGATGATATACACCGAGTAGATGATATACTAGATAAGCAGCAGAAAGAAAATTATCACATTCAAATTTCACCTTCTTCTAACCTACCTGAAGATGAAATTCATTTAGGCTATTTTAAACTCGATAAGTTGTAACTTATAATTCATTGCGTTTTAAGTATTCAGAAATTAAATTCACACTTCCAAAAGTGATAAATCCAGTAAAGAAATTGCATATAAAGCGTGGAGAGCAATTATCATGGAAAACTAGTCGATAATGTTTACAAAAAAGTAGATATTATGTAGGATTAAGTAGTCTTAATTTAATATTTTTGGATATGAAAAAGCAAAATACCCAATTAAAGGACTTTTTGGCTAGAGTAAAACAATTAAGAGGTTTTGGAGATATGAATTCATATCGTGTGGTGAATGAATTTAAAGAGCTCAGCAACGACAAAGATCAAAATATTAAACATATAATCGAAGATTTTTCAAATCCTGCAACTTATTACAATGGTAAAAACAGACTAATTAAAGAAGTAGAAGATCAAATAAATAACGATTAGATTATAATCCCTTTAACATTAACACTCGAAAAAGTTTTAGGAATAGTGTTGCTCATATTTTACCATTAATGACGATGAGCAAAGTCTTTCGATAGGAGTATTATTTTTTGCAGTGTCAGGGTATGTAAAATAAACTGTGTCAAATCTAAAGTAATGCTTCTCAAAAAAAATCTAGTTCAAATCTAATATCATTCTGTCAGGAAACCAAATGGCAAGTTTCTGA
>NZ_JBHSBY010000123.1:0-38499 GCF_042650905.1 Pedobacter jamesrossensis
CCGAACAAATCAAAGGAATAAGGATAAGTTCAGAGCCAGAGTGAAACCTAAAGTAACTAAAAATCAAAAAGATGCAATATAAAAATCCTTAACTTAATGACATTGCACCTGCCGGAGTAGGGAGCAAATATTTATAGCGTATTATCTTTTTGGCACTTAGGCGTGCTGGATTGCATTTAAGGCGGTAAGTAATTTCACTTCCTGTACATTTGCTCCCCTGGGGAATATTGTCAGGATGGATTTCCTGCACTTCATCCACAAGGTTCTCAGGAATGACAAAGTGCTTCTTTTTTTGTTTTTCAGATTGCTGTGGTTTGTTTGCGATGGCTTTGGAAGGCTCAGGCACCGTAACCTCAATGGTTACTTCCTCAGTCAGTCCAAGGCGGAGCTGACCGGGAGTTTCTTCCCTGCCCAGATAACGTTCGCTTTTGCTACCAAAGCTAAGCTTAAGCAATTGTTCCACCCGATGCAACAGCTGTTCGTTCATCGCACGCAATTGCTTAAGATCTTCCCGGATCAGGATGTTATCCTGCCTGGCCTGCTCATACAATTCCTTATAGTCAATCTGCTCTGTTGGCTGCATTAATGGCGTTTTCTTATCTTAAAAATAAGAAATACCATCTCTTTTTGCAAGTATTTTGCAATGTTTTTTTTGCCCTTATTGCTCTAAAGTCAGGTTGGTTTTCCTATTGCCTGTACGCTGTTTTTCTTTCTGGAATTCTATGCCCCGTATTACCTGCAACAACTGGATCTCACTGATATGTCTACCCTGGCCATCTGCCCGAAGCGGGGGGACTTCGAAGTTTCCATTGTCCATTTTCTTGTAATAAATCACAAAACCCCCATGCTCCCAAAATAGCAGTTTGATACTCTGACGGGATCTGCTCACAAAGATGAAGACATCTCCGTTGCCGGGATCTCTATTCAATTCGCCCCGGACAATACCTGCAAGCCCATTAAAGCTTTTCCGTCCATCAACACAGTCTGGATAAACGAAATATTTTTTGTCGCCAGGTACCATCATCCCTTATACTTATTAAGTAATGAACCAATGTAATCGGCCTCCACCTGCTGATGAAGATTGATCGTCAGGGCACCTAAACATAAACTGGCAAAAAATGTTGGTGAAGGCGGTGAAGATAAAATGGATTCCTCAACAGAAAGTTCTATGAATTTGCCCTGAGCAGGATATTTACCCTGGCGCCTATGTTTTTGCCAGGTATAAAAAGTGCCACTAGGTACGCCATGGGATTTGCAGAACGCTGCAACTGAAATTGTATTCCTGGTAATTTCGTATTCTTCGAGCAATTTAATGATCTCATGCTTGCTACGAAAATTGATCTTACGGCCTGCTTTGCTATTTCTATGTTCCATAATAAATATTTTATGGAACCAAATTTAGAGCATCATTAATTGCGAGTCAATATGCACCGTAGTGTTAGCTTACGTTCAAGACTTAGAGGAAGTTCATGAAAGGATTAAGAAAGATTCAAAAAAATCATACGATCCCGATGAGGTTAAGCCTGAAATTGATGGTCTTTCTGAACAGATCAAAGGTAGCGATGCTGATAGTGATAAGTCCTTAGGAAAGGAATCAGAAGAAAGTAATAAGCAGAAGCAAAATCAGGGCAGCGACGCTGGAAAGAATTAAATGAAAGCCCCCGATCAGGAACAAGAACTTTACAATTAAAAATATTCTAAAATATATCATCATGGCCAAAACTAAAATACAGCAAGAACCGGGTAATAAAAAAGTCGATGCCGTCAAAGAACAATCAGATAGCAAAAAAAAGCAAAGTTCAGATAGTAAACGAAGCAATAATGTTAAAACTGCGGATAAGAAAGCTGATTTTGAAAATCCTAAAGATGATCCCGCGTAGTTCCTACACGCAGGTAGAATCCATCACTTTTTTTAGTGTTGATAAACTTAGAAGCTTTAATTTTCTTCGCGGAAATAAATGTGCGTTCTAAAGAGAGATTTTCGCTGGCTGCGAAAGTACTATATCCTGTAATAACTGTTCAGACAATCTTGATGCGGATTGGCCCTTTATAGCTATTTACATCAATGGCCAACCCTTTATGCGTAATCAATACCTTTCCCGCATTTTGGAGCTCGATAGCCACAGCAATTACCTCTTTCATGTGCTCACGCCAATCATCAGGAAAAATCATACGGGCAATTTCGGATGGACAGGTACTTTTCGCATTGCCCCTGCTTGTTGCGGTTAATAAAATGGTGTCGGATATAGCTTTATTATGCATATGCTTGTAACAAAAATCTATAAGTTAGCCTAAATTATCATTACTTGCTTTAAATGGTCAAGTGATGAAACATACTAGTAAGCGGAGTTATTTTCAGGAACCACTTGGCTGATTTTAGGCTGCAATCCAATTTTTGCATAGTTAATTATGGATAAAAAGACTTACAACTTTTAGTTATTTTATGGAAACAATTAACTTTCATAAGTGTTCTATAATAGCCTAAATAAACTGATTTGCACTTCAAAAAAATGATTATGAAAAAGTATAAATTTCTACTTGTAAGCCTTGTTTCACTGGTGTTCGCAGCCTGTAGCGGTGAGAAAGCAGACCAGGAACATGCAGACAGCATGAATAAATACACCGATACAAATTATTCCACTGTAGATACCAATAGTGTTGATAGCGCTAGAACAAAGGATTTTCCAGACAGTACTACAAATGCGCCGAGGATGAGTGGGGGGAAAGGAAAAGTGGAGTAAGGGTGACAAATGGTAAGGAATTTGTCCGTTTTATTTTTAACTATTGATGGAAAGATATTATAGAGCATTAACCGTTCATGTTCTAAAAATCCTGTTCTAAATTTGTCGAGCCTTGCCAGGATTTATAGATAGTTATAACCTTAGAACGAATAACCGATTTTACGCAGATTCATGATTCGTCTCTAAAAAAACTTAAAAAGAGGATATTGATCCCGCTTAAAGGAGAATAAAATTCAGGTTTGGGTTTAAAGTGCAGATTCGCGGAATTTAATTTTAGCTGCGAATTCTAGCCAGTGATCAAAACAATACCCCTATAGTTCTCCAACTCCATTGGGAATACAAGAACGTCTAGATTTCCAAGAACTTATCAAGTGTTTATATCTCCAATTAGTTAATGGCAATCGCCTGGTTGTCTGTAATTAAGAACACTGGGGTCAGTGGTAAGTATTTCAGGCCATGCGAGAATCTTCCAACTAAAACCATATTAAACTAAGTAAATATTAACGCTGATTATCATAAGCCCAGATTATCATAAATATTACATTAGATCTCCAAATAGTGGAATCGATGTTGAGTTCGAAAAGTAAACCTTTACTGAAAGCTATGACAATCTATTTACATTAATGATTTGGAAGCACGAGTATGCGATGCGAAACTTTGCCATATTCACTCATGATATTGAACTGATCTTAAATTCTGCTGCCTGATAGGTTGTCTTTTCCATAATATTTTGAATTAATTATGGTACTGAGCTGTTTTCATTCAGCAAAAGCAACGGAATAATTGGAAATAAGGTCAAAAGGCCACAGGTGAGTTTATGCCGAAATTTCTTTCTGCGTGCCGGAATGAAAACCTAAATTTAGACCCGATTAAAGGAAAAAATCACACAAAAAACTTATAGAAGCTTTGGAATTAAGCTGAAATCTTTCTAAAGGTCAGATTTATCCTCGGCCCCAAAAAAAGGCTTGACTTGGCAATCCGATGTTCCCATTTGGACTGCAGATCACCTTTCATAATCAATAGCGAACCATGCTCCAGGCGAATGGAATATTTTTCATTGTGATCATCTTTTCGTCTAATGTCAAAACTTCTTACCGCGCCTAAGGACAAGGATGCAATAATGGGGTGTGACCCCATAACGGTTTCCTTATCACTATGCCAGGCCACTGAATCCTTTCCGTCCCGGTAATAGTTCAAGAGCACACTGTTAAAGGATATTCCGGCAATGGGTTCTACCAGAGACTTTAACCAGCGCAGCTCCGGTGTCCAGGCTAAAGGCATTGATTTACCTAACCTACCATAGTCTATTCCAAGCCGATCCCCATACCAGGCCGTCAAGCGAGGCGTGAGTACCTCCCTATCATACATTTTAACCAGCTTTTGGCTCCAAGGCACATCTGCAATAAAGTCATTTAACAGCATATTGCTTTTTTCCTCCGCCAGGAATCCGGCCGTGTACTCCAGCACATCCAATGGCAATCCCCTGGACTGTCCCGCGGGCGCGAATAAACTCATTTGTTCGATGATCATTTGATTAATATCCCCAACCTGCCATATTCTTTTTCCATATGCCCGGCCTTGCGGTCACGGAAAAATCCTGGGAGAAGTCATGATTGAATACCTTAAAGCTAACCGGCCATTCATCCTTCAAGAGTCCGGAGACAAATCTGGAGAAAATGCCTTCAAAACTACGGAAGTTAATCCCAGCCTTGCAGACCACTAAATATTCCTGGTCTGACCTGCAGAGTACCTCACTGATCAAATTAGGCCATCTTGAGCTAATCTGCAATGGAAGATCGTTAAAATGTTGCTCGTCGATGAGTGCAGAAACACCACTAAAAAGCTCCAGAGAAAAATCATCCCCACTAAGCTGTCTCCATTTTCCATCAAGTTTTTCCAGGCTACCAAGGAGTATCCCATCAGCCACCACACGCCAGGGTTCTCCGGCAGAGAATTGAATTACCTGATAGACCAGCGTTGAATACTCATCTACTTTCAAAAAATAGTCCAGTTCAATCATAAAAAAGGAGATTTTATATCATTTAATATCCAAATATATTAAAATTACTAATATAAATAGCATTTACTAACATTAAAAAACTGTACTAAATCTACACAGAGGTCAATATTATATTTTTTTGTCAACAAATACAAAATACTAATATTTTTAGTTTTAATTTTGTTGTAGCAGTATGGAAGTATTTTTATTGCTGTAAAATTTGCAAAAAGGAGGACGTCATGGCAGAGAGCAAGCAGGTTATCATTGACAGGCTGCAACAGCAGATCTTAAAGATCCAGGGTTTTAAGTCCGGATCGCAGGGGCAGACAATAGACTTTGGTCTGGGTGGAATGACTGCATCCTTTCCCAATCACATCTTTCCAACAGCCGCCATCCATGAATTTTTGGGTACAAACCTGGAGGATGCGGCCGCTACGGGTGGATTTATCAGCGCATTGCTAGCTCCCCTCATGCGAAATGGCGGTCCTTGTCTGTGGATCAGCACCTCGGGAAAAATCTTTCCGCCCTCGCTGACACCTTTTGGCATTTCGCCCGACCGCATCATCTTTATTGATCTTCAAAAAGAAAAGGATGTACTCTGGGCTACCGAGGAAGCATTAAAATGTGAAAGCCTCGCGGCAGTCATCACCGAGATTGATGAAATAAGTTTTGCGCAGTCCCGAAGGTTGCAGCTGGTGATTGAAAAAAGCCGGGTTACGAGTTTCATCATCCGAAAACATGCAGAAAAACTCAGCTCCACCACAGCGGTTGCAAGGTGGAAGATATCTTCTCTTCCAAGCGAGCCAGTTGAGGGAATGCCCGGGCTGGGATTTCCGAGGTGGGCGGTTGAGCTGCTGAAGGTCAAAAACGGGCTAACGGGCAGATGGACAATGGAATATTCGTCGGGGCAATTCCATCCTATCCAGGAAGAGCCGGAATACATTCAAGAAACCCGAAAAGCCGTATAATGAAAAAAAGATACATGTCCATATGGTTCCCGACCTTGCTTACCGACTGGATCCGCATCAAGCGGCCAGCCCTAAAAGCATTGCCCCTTGTCTTTTCAGATAAGGAAGGTAACCGAATGGTCATTACCGCCACCAGTAATGAAGCCTCAGGGCAAGGCATCCAGAATGGTATGCCTCTTGCGGATGCCAGGGCTATCCTGCCTGAGCTGGAAGTCATAGAGAACCAGTTGCACCGTGCACCAAAAATCCTCAGGGCATTAGGTGCCTGGTGTATTCGCTATTCCCCGCTTGTTGGAATAGAGCAAAGTGATGGGCTAATCTTAGACATCAGCGGATGCGCCCACCTTTGGGGCGGGGAAAGGGAATACCTACGGGAGATTGTTAACCGCCTGAGAAGTTCTGGTTATTATGTCAGGGCAGCTATTGCTGATACCATGGGAACTGCATGGGCGATATCCAGATATGGCAGAATTTCCCCTATTATTAAAACAGGGGAAGAAGTCAATGCGCTATTACCACTACCACCAATGGCTTTGAGGTTAGATCAGCAGGTATCTCAAAAACTCATCAAATTGGGGCTTAGTACTGTGGGGAGCTTTATCACCATGCCCAGATCAGCCTTAAGAAGACGGATTGGAAACCAGGCGATGGAACGGATCGAACAGGCCGTCGGACAAAAGGAAGAGTCCTTTGTACCCATTCAGGTTCCGGAGCCATACAGTGAACGCCTGGCCAGCATGGAGCCGATCAGAACCCGAAAAGGTATTGAGCTAGCCATTGAGAAACTGCTTAGCGAGCTATGTAAAAAGCTAAACAAGGATGGGATGGGGCTGCGAATAGCTACCCTCCAGAGTTTTCGTGTTGATGGAAAGATACTCCGAAGTGAAATCGGTACCAATAGCCCAAGCGCCAACGTACAGCATCTTTTCAAGCTTTTTGAGTTAAAGATTGACCAGATTGAACCCAAAATGGGGATAGAACTATTTACCATGGAGGCTGAAAAGGTTGAAGAACTGAATCCCATCCAGGAAGCGATATGGCAAAGCCTGCAAAGCATGCAGGATAGACAGGTATCTGAACTTCTGGACCGGATAGCCGGAAAGGTTGGAACGGCGGCCATCCAGCGGTTCTTACCCCAGCCATACCACTGGCCGGAGCGCTCGATTATAAAAGTAGCATCATTAAAAGATCCCTTACCACTTCCCTGGCGAACGGACCGACTGAGGCCGGTACAACTGCTTAAGGTTCCAGAACACATTCAGGTGACTGCCCCTATCCCGGATTATCCGCCCATGGTATTCCGATACCAGGGACTTACCCATCAAATCAAAAAGGCCGATGGCCCCGAGCGGATTGAGCGGGAATGGTGGCTGGATGAGGGCGAGCACCGGGATTATTACCAGGTAGAAGATGAGCATGGCAAACGCTACTGGCTCTTCAGGTCCGGCCATTACAGCTCGGAGAAAACCTCGGGATGGTTTATACATGGATTTTTCGCATAAGTATTTCAATAATGAACTATACAGAACTTCAGGTCACCAGCAACTTCAGCTTTTTAAGGGGCGCCTCGCACCCCGAGGAACTTATCGAGCAGGCCGCAGCAATGGGTTACACCAAGCTGGCCATTACCGACCGGAATACCCTGGCCGGAATAGTCCGTGCACACAGCGCCAGCCGAAACCTCGACATCAAACTCATACCAGCCTGCAGGATCGACCTATTGGACGGGCCATCCCTGCTTGCCTATCCTATAAATCAGGAAGGATATAGCCGGTTATCAGCGCTGCTCAGCCTAGGAAACCTGCGGGCAGAAAAAGGATCCTGCCACCTGTACCAGGCCGATGTATTTGAATACAACCGTGGAATGAAATTCATTGTGATCCCACCCGATGGATTAAACAGCCTGTTTGATTTTGAGGAAGGTTTTAAATCACAGCTAATAGCCTACCGACAGGTTTTTGGCGAGCACCTGTACATTGCCGCCACCAGGAACTACAACGGGGATGACCATAAAAAGCTCTTCCGGCTGGATCAGCTTTCCAAAACACTCAATATCCCGCTGATTGCAACAAATGATGTGCATTACCACGACCCCCGTCGCAGGGAGCTTCAGGACATCCTGACCTGCACCCGGGAAAAGTGCACCATACAAACCGCCGGATTTCTGCTTCATCAGAATGCGGAACGGCATTTAAAGGACGCCAGTGAAATGACCAGGCTGTTCAGGCAATATCCTCAGGCCATTGCCAATGCACAGCAACTGGCCGATGCCTGCGATTTTTCGCTGGATAGCTTAAAGTATGTTTATCCGGATGAACTGACTAGTGAAGGCAGAACACCAATGGAAGAGCTCACTCACCTCAGCTGGAAAGGCGCCAGGGAAATGTTCGGGGAGCAGATCCCAGAAAAAATCGTCCACAATATCCAGTATGAATTGAGGTTCATGGAAGAAATGAATTATGCCTCTTATTTTCTTACCGTTTACGACATTGTAAAGTTTGCCGGATCTAAAGGCATCCTTTGCCAGGGACGCGGTTCTGCGGCCAATTCCACGGTGTGTTATTGCCTTGGCATTACCTCTGTGAACCCGACCAAATTCGATTTACTGTTCGAGCGCTTCATCTCTTCAGCCAGAAATGAGCCGCCTGATATTGATGTGGATTTTGAGCATGAACGCAGGGAAGAAGTTATCCAGTATATCTATTCCAAATATGGCCGGGACCGTGCCGCCATTGTGGCTACTGTTACCCAGCAGCACCAGAAGGGTGCGATCCGTGACGTGGGAAAAGCCATGGGACTTTCTGTAGACACAGTAAACAAGCTTTCGGGCGCAATCTGGGAATTCACCGATGAGTGGTTTGATGAGGCCCGAATAAAAGAAGCAGGACTAAATGCCAATGACCCTCATTTAAAAAAAGTACTTCAGCTCACCGGGCAAATGATGGGCTTTCCAAGACAGCTTGGACAGCATACCGGAGGCTTTGTGATTACCCAGGGAAAGCTCACCGACCTCTGCCCAATCCTGAATGCAAGGATGGCGGATCGAACCAATATTGAGTGGAACAAAGATGATATAGATGCACTGGGCTTCTTAAAGATAGATATACTTGCCCTTGGCATGTTAACCTGCATCCGGAAAGCTTTCGACCTGGCCAAAAAGCATTATAATCTTGATCTCAGTCTGGCCAAGATCAACGAAAAAGATGACCCAAAGGTCTATGAAATGATTAGTCACGCGGATACAATTGGGGTGTTCCAGATTGAGAGCCGTGCCCAGCAGTCTATGCTGCCACGCTTACGGCCAAATTGTTTTTATGATCTGGTAATCGAGGTGGCTATTGTACGCCCCGGCCCAATCCAGGGAGATATGGTGCATCCCTATCTGCGCAGAAGAAACGGAGAGGAAGCGGTAGACTATCCCTCACCTGAATTAAAGGAGATATTGGGTAGAACCCTAGGAGTACCCCTGTTTCAGGAACAGGCCATGAAGATAGCCATTGTAGCGGCAGGCTTTTCACCCGCCGAGGCCGATGCATTAAGACGAAGCATGGCCACTTTTAAGTTCAAGGGTCTGGTGAATCAGTTCGAAAAAAAACTGATTGATGGCATGCTGGAGCGCGGCTACAGCGAAGAATTTGCCAAACGCATTTTTCGTCAACTGGAAGGCTTTGGCAGTTACGGATTCCCGGAAAGCCATGCCGCCAGTTTTGCCCTGCTGGTCTATGTATCCTGCTGGCTAAAATGTTACTATCCAGATGTATTTGCAGCAGCATTGCTCAACAGTATGCCGATGGGCTTTTACCAACCCGCACAAATTGTTATCGACGCCGGAAACCATGGCGTAAAGGTTCGGCCTGTGGACATCAATTATTCCACATGGGATAACCTGCTGGAAGAAAAATGCGAAAGATACCACGCCATCCGACTGGGCTTCAGACAAATCAAAGGCATCCAGCAGGAAGATATGGAAACCCTTACAAAAAACAGAACCCAACCCTACCAGACGATTCCGGAACTTATGGATGCCGGTATTTCGCAAAACACCCTGGAAAGACTTGCCGATGCAGATGCTTTCCGCTCCATTGGTCTAGACCGCAGAAGAGCATTATGGGAGGTATCGGCCCTGCCTGACCGCCCCATTGCCCTTTTTGAAAACCAGCCCTCAGAAACTAAATACGAAACGCAGATTGCCCTGCCACTAATGAGTGATTCAGAACATGTGGTTCAGGATTATGCGACCACTGCCTTATCATTAAAAGCACATCCAATCTGCTTTATCAGGGAAAAACTGAGTCTGCTCCGGATTCTTTCCACGAAAGAAACCAGTGAATCCCAGGATGGAAGACTCATCAAGGTAGCTGGCCTTGTGCTCGTCCGCCAAAGGCCAGGAACGGCTGGAGGCGTATGCTTTATAACCATTGAAGATGAAAGCGGTGTAGCCAACCTGGTCGTCTTTCAGCAACTCTTCGAAAAATACAGAAAAGAAATCCTGGGGGCAAGGCTGCTGATGGTGGAGGGAAAAGTGCAGAAAGAAGGTGAAGTGGTACACGTGATCGTAAAACGCTGCTTTGATTTAACCAAGATGTTAAAAAAACTGACAGAAAAGGAAAATGAGGATCTGCCCCTGCTTACCCTATCCAGAGCCGATGAGCGAAATCCGTTTCCCACCGAAAACAAGCGAACACAAGTACGAAAAGAAGAAAGCGATAAGGGCACCGTTTTTCCACCCGCGAGGAATTTCAAATAAAAAGCACCTTATTATTACGCTTAAATTTATCAAATGATGAAACTGTTTTCATATTCCACTGTTTTTGATAAAAAGATTATCGGCTAATCATAACTTTTTAACAAGCTCATTTATCATTCATCGATTTAAGATATCCGGTGAGAGAATTAAGATCAATGAAAATTTTACGCCTGCCGATTGAGAATACATTTACTGATAGGAAGTGGAATATATTTTTTATTTTCTTTATCCAAGCGTGTCTGTATTCCATGCACGTCCCCTATTACCAGGCAGTGAAATTGTTATACTAAAAATTCTGCACTGGCTCGTGTATAATTTAGCCTTTTGATTCAAAGGCGTGTTAGGAACGAGAATACTTCAACAGAAAATAAAATCGTTATAAATAACAGGCCTCTGATATAATTCTTTTAATTCAATTTTTTACAAAAAAACTAAAGACTATATCCGAATTTTATGAGTTATGCGCCGTAATCGCATCTCCCAGACTAATTACAAAATGCGCATCCAAATGATCCATTGTCCGCCATTTGGTGCCATCATGTCCTGGTTCCGCATATATTACGCCGATTTTGTTTTCTCCTTCAGAAATCCTGTATGTACCATTCTCTTGTAGCGCTACGGTGAAAACTCCGTGCGTTGTATTGACCGTGAAAGTATCTTGCTTTCCAGGGACAGGATGATCTTTGATAAGACCACTTGATTTGCCTGTCTCCGAATTATCAATAAGTTGATGAATGACGTGGTGTTCTTCT
Organism: Pedobacter jamesrossensis; assembly: GCF_042650905.1. NCBI lineage: Bacteria > Pseudomonadati > Bacteroidota > Sphingobacteriia > Sphingobacteriales > Sphingobacteriaceae > Pedobacter > Pedobacter jamesrossensis. The sequence goes on from NZ_JBHSBY010000123.1 coordinate 11,208, forward strand.
CTACGGTTCTCGGGCATTGATTCTGGTGCAGATTCGGCAGATTTTGTTTCATTTTTTCTTAATGTAACATTGCCCCTGTCAAAATGATGATGGGCATAAAAATCCGGAAGGTTCATTTCTACAATCTCTTCTTCTATCCTCAAGGCGGCCGGGCTTCCGATTGCCGATCTGATTTTCATTTCTGTGTCCCTGGTGACTTCTCCGATAATATAGCGAGGCATCGAGTTATACTGCGCTTCCTCCAAAACAGGTATGACTACCTCCTTTTTAGCTTCCCCAAGGTTAGCTAATCCTATAGGGATTAGGATCGCTTTGTCTTCTGTTATCGAAAGATCAGCATCGAGATCAACAATAACATAACGGATCGCGTTTTGCTCCGGATCGAAAAGCAAATCTCTCACTTTTCCGACCGGGGTTTGGCTTTCATCGATCACCGGCCAGCCTGTAATGTCAGCTTCTCCATCTACAATTGTATATTCCTCGTTTGATAATTCCCTGAGATTTAAATATTCTATATTTCCTGAATTCATGTTTTATTTTTAAAGGATAAATTATCTTATCCCTCTTTTAAACATCACTTGGGTTAAATGGTTTTCTTTATTAGCTTAACTACTAATTTCTACCAAAATCTGATTATTAAATCTGGTCCATCAAAAATCAGATAAAGAAATGCACTCCATTAATTAGCTAAGCAACTCATCAGTAACATATCCCGTTTCCGGACCTTTTAATCCTATAGACTTTTCCGGGAAGTAAATCTTATCCCTTAGATAAACTGATTTTTGATATAGGGTAATCTAGAACAGGACACTGAAAATCGCATTGGCAATTGGACATAACCTTAATATTACAACAGCATTAAAAGACAATGGTTTTTTTCTTGAGATCTAGATAAACAGTTTTTCGCTAACGGGATTCGAAAGATATAAATTCTGTTTTTTTCATTTAAGTCGATAATTGCATTTTATAGAATTCAAAAACCCGAACAATAGCAACAACATTACGTTGCTATCCGGCCATTAAGAATACCCGGTATTATTTAGATTTTCGTGATAACAACACCTTAAAAAAAATATGTCAAAAACCTTGTTAATTCTCGACTGTTACCATTGATATATTTATTTAATTAAGAAACATGATGATTGAATGGACACAACTAATTGTTGGCGATGAGGATTGGGATTTTCTGATCGAAATATCCGTAAGAACACTCCTAATGTATATAATCATTCTAACGGGCCTGCGTCTCCTAGGAAAACGAGGTGTAAAGCAGCTTTCTGTATTCGAGATGGTTGTCATTATTAGTCTGGGTTCTGCCGCTGGTGACCCTATGTTCTACAAAGAAATAGGCTTAATGGTACCTGTGGTGATTTTTACCATTATCGTTGGCGCCTACAAGCTAACTACCTTTTTAATGGCAAAAAACAAACGTATTGAGGATTTGGTCGAAGGCAAGGCTACCTATTTGATTGAGGATGGTGAATTTTCAATAAGTGAATTTAAAAAGGAAAGCCTAGCTCAGGATGAGTTTTTTGCTGAATTACGGCAGCAGGGCGTTTCCCATTTGGGGCAGGTAAAAACGGCGATATTAGAGACATCGGGAAATGTCAGCATTTTCTTTTTTGAAAAGGAAGATATTAAATTAGGTCTACCAATTTTGCCAAGGCTTTTTGAAAATGCCATAGAAAAGATTATTCATAGCGGGCACTATGCATGTACATTTTGTGGCAACGTGGATGAAATTCCGGCTCAGATGGCTATGGAATGTGAAAGATGCGGGCATAAGGAATGGGTATCGGCCATTTCCGAGCGAAGAATTAGTTAATCCAGCCCTAAATAGGCTCCTGCCATTGACCATAAAATTTGCAAAGACGATTTAGTTGGCATTAATCATAAAAAATTTCTAGATGCCCACAACCAAGTTTACCAACGGGCACTTGAAGAGGTCAGAAATGAAAAAAAACATCTCACTGGATGTGGTATATTTTCCCTCAGTTATTGGGGTTGGGAAAAAGCGAACTAGCGGTCGATTATGCCATCCATAGCCTTGCAGAAGCTACTAGCTACCTCCAACACCCCGTCCTCTCTAAGCACCTCGTAGAAATCTCTACAGCCATATCGGAAATACAAGATAAAGATATCGTCGAGATTCCTGGGGAAACAGATGCACTTAAGCTTAAGTCCTGTATGACTCTATTCATGCAGGTTAGGGAGGCATATAAGATATTCTCGGAGGTTCTCCAAAAATATTTTGGTGGTCAGGCAGACTCCAAGACTATAGCGCTTTTGTCCGCCCATAAATTATAGATATTTTCTCCCAATGGGCTTATCGGCACCTGATATTGATGGTTTCTAAATAGAAAATCGCAGTGGATCGGAGCACCCATCCTGGATTGGTATCTACATTTGCAAACCATTAATTCGCATTAAAGATTGGATTAATTTCCCCTTAACATTTTGATTCCAGCTATATTCTAAGCATATGAACCCCCCTGACAATCGATTTCCCATTTCTGGTGCTAGCAGCCAGTCCATTGGCACATCCAAGGGACAATCGCTAATATGTTAGTATTAATTTAACATTGCAAATGTCTTTTCTAGCTACCTTTGCCGAGTCCTAAAAAGAAAGTCTATCATTAGCGCAATCAGTTAGATCTCAAAAACAAACTATGAAATTTAAAAACATCCTTATCTATTCAGGATTTATTGGAATCCTGTCTCTATCCGCTTGTTCTAAAAAAACAGCAATTGATGGAGAAACCCCCATCCTTCCTCCAAAAGCGCCAACCACTTACAGCATCACCGAAACTTTCGAATCCGGAGTCAAAACTGCTTACGCTTTAGACAGTGTTCAGTTGCTCACAGGCAAATGGACCTTTAGCGATGCACTAATAGGCAATCTTGCAGCCGATGCAAAAAATGGCGCGAAGTCCGTTCGTTTAAGAACCGGCTATTTATCGATGAACTTTGATGTATCGGGAGCTAAAATAATATATGTTTCTCATGCAAAATATGGTACAGATGCCAATTCAAGCTGGCAGCTTCTGGCCTCCACAGATGGCGGGAAAACGTACACCCAATTGGGGACAGATATCGCCGAAACCAGCACTACCCTCGTGACTGACTCGTTCAAAGTTAGCACGACAGGCAAAATACGTTTTCAGGTTAAGAAAGCCGGAACCACCAGAATAAACATTGATGATATTATTTTTAAAGGCACTGGCGATCCGGGTATTATCGTAGGTGCACCAGATACTGATCCTGTTGATAATGGAAATGCCACTACCCCAACTCCGGGCAGAGGAACCCCCGAAGCAGGTGCCGATGCACCCCCATCGGGAGGCGACAATTCGAATTTATTGTTTGGTAACCCCTCATCTGCATCAACATCAATTGTCTCAGCAGAAAACTATCTGATAGATCAAAAATACTATGTAGAAAGCTACAGCATGAGCCGCGGAATACCCAATTGGGTAAGCTGGCATCTAGACCCAGATAACTTTAATGGAACAGCAAGCAGAAAAGATGATTTCGCTTCATTTACCGGCCTACCCGCAAATTGGTACCAGGTACAGAGCAATAGCTATTCCGGTTCTGGTTTCGACCGGGGACACAACTGCCCTAGCGGGGACCGGACCAGCTCAAGTACGGCGAACTCGGCTACCTTCTTAATGACCAATATGATCCCACAGGCACCCAACAACAACCAGAAAACATGGGAATCTTTTGAAAGCTATCTCCGCGCCCAGGCATTAAACGGCTATGAGGTCTATGTGATCATGGGCAATTACGGTACAGGCGGTATCGGTTCGGCAAGTGCCTCTGTTGTCAATACGATAAATAGCGGAAAAGTGACGGTTCCTGCAAACGTATGGAAAATAGCCGTATTACTGAAAACCGGAGATAATGATCTGAACAGAGTGAGCGCTTCGACCAGAGTGATTGCAATCAATACACCGAACATCAACAGCACGAGTGCAAGTTGGAAAGACTATATCGTCTCTGTTCGCGATATTGAAAGCGCAACAGGCTATAATTTACTCTCAAATCTTCCACAAAATATACAAGATGTAGTGGAGAAAGTGAGAGATAGCGGCAATTAGTACACGAAATCGTTTATTTATAGAGTTTTAGCAAAAAAAACTAAAATAAAATGAAACGTCAAAAAATTCTCCTGGCAAAAATTGCCAGGAGATTATAAGTCCCCAAAACAGTGATATTTCTATTTATCGCTGTTTTTCTTTTCAGTCACTTCAGCTCTGATTTCCTGAGCCAAAACCTTCAAATCCTGCATAGCTTTGCGTACACGGGTACCCGCTGCTGCATTACCACCATCATAAAATTTTGCCGCATCAGCCTCAATGCCTGCAACCACTTCTTTTAATTTCGAAAACTTGTCCATAATTGGTTTTTATTGGTGCAAAATGCACCGGATGTATAAAAATTTTTATAACCCCTTATAATAAACGGGGCTCTAAATTAGCAAAACCTTTTAAAGTCCCATACCCTGGCTTTGTGTTTCTGCCTTTTCCTTGTCTTTGGAAACACTGACCGCCTTATCCAAAGCAGTCTCTTTCAAGAATTGCTCCCGCTTTTCTGCCTTTCCATCCAATGTAAAAAAATTTACCTGTGAATAGCGGGGAACAGCTTCAATATTCAAGGTGACTTTGGCACCATCCTTTTCAACGGTAACTGCAGCCTTATCCCCATTTTTCATTGCCGTTTCAAGTGCTTCCCTTGTTTTTGGGTCCGCCAGCTCTTTAAATTCGTACCTATCCAAAACAGCCTTCAGATCAAATCCGTAAGCCGGGTCATGATATTGGTTGACCATAAAGTTTTGATTTTTATCCCTTGTCCCTTGCATGTCCAATTTCAAATTATTTAATGAGAAACCTTTGTCCCACTGTGGGGCGGAAACGGTTCAAATTAGCAACAAATTTATAGCTGATTTAAAGCGAATAGCATTTCGACAAGAAGATTAACTATTTCATAGCTTGATAAACTAATACTTTAAATTTATCGGCTATTTCGCCATGTTTTAATGGGAACTGCTGCAAAAACAATAATCCTGAGATTTTTTCTTTAGGATCTGCCCAATAAGAGGTGGCAAAAAAGCCGCCCCAAGCTATACTCCCTTCAGTTACACCCAACTTGCCATTACCTTTAGCAGTGGTAATTTGAAAGCCCAGACCAAACTTATCATCTCCTAAAGATAGCTCACCTATTTGGTTTTTAGTCATAATCTCTACGGTATGTCTGGCTAAAAGTTGTTTGCCATTATAACTACCGCCATTGATAAATAATTGCAAAAAAGCGGCATAATCCGTGATGGTAGAAACTAAGCCTGCTCCACCAGCAAAATAGCCATTATCATTAATTGGATAATCTTTTGAACTGCCGGGAAAAGTATTTTTAACCCATTTTGTTGGCTTCTTATTGTTATCATCTTCGGTATAAACATTTACCAACCTATCTCTTTTGGCAATTGGCAAATTAAAATAAGTATCCTTCATACCCAATGGAATAAATACACGCTGCTCGAAAAACTGATCCAAAGGTAAACCCGATGCCACTTCTACCAATCTGCCTAAAACATCTATACTTAAACTATAATTAAAACGCTCGCCGGGATTAAACTCTAAAGGTAAAGTGCCAAGTATATCAATTGCATTAGCTAACAGCTGTTTATGATCAGAAAAGCCAGCCTGAATACCTGCTTTTTGATAAATTGCCTTCATTTTTGGCGAACCAATTTGTGCATATCCAATGCCAGAGGTATGTGTAAGCAAATCTCTTATCGTTATTTCTCGCTTTGCTGCAATAGTGGTATAACTAGAATCCTTTTCATTAAACTTATCTACCAACTTAGGTTTGGCAAATGATGGGATGTATTTTGATATTGGGTCATCTAACAAAAATTTACCTTCTTCCCATAACATCATTACAGCAGTACTGGTAATGGCTTTGGTTTGAGAGGCAATGCGGAATATCGCATCCTTTTGCATCACTTTCTTATTCTCCATATCATCCATACCAAATGCCCTGTAATACACTGGTTTACCATCTTTCATCACCAAGCAAACTGCTCCAACAATCCAGTTGCTATCAATATAGTTTGTCATTACCTTATCAATCCTGTTTAACCTGTCGGGATAAAAATCTTTGCTTTGATTTTCTTGGGCATGTACCTTAACAACCCAAAATAAAATATTGATGATAAAGAATATACGTTTCATGTTTCTAGAGATTAAGCTGATCTAATATAAGAAGTCACCGAGCAAAATCGGAGGCTTCTGTTGAAATGAATAATTAGAACTTATATGTCGCAGCTATAAAAACTGCTCTTTTCGGATTATAAATTGTAAAATACTGGGTTTTGTTTGCAATAGCAGCATTAAATTGCGTTTGATTAAAGCTTCCAGCCCCAATAAGCTGTGCTAAAAGATTACCTGATATTGCCGAACTCATCACCCGATACTTATTAAAAAGGTTATTGATATTCGCGATCGGTGAAAGTTTTGTGGTTATATGACCCTTAATCCATCAAACAATACGCAATTTACCTGGACAGGGCGTTTAACTGCTGGCGAGGTTAAGTTTGCAACACAAAAAAGCTTCTCTTCTGATTTCTTTGTTGCCGCTACAGCCAGCCAATCAATCTCTAACAGTAAAGCGCAAACTGCACTGAGCGGAAATCCAGATATAAAATGGAAATTAACTGCAAGCGATGCAGGTACCTATCTCATTACGCTAGATATGAAAGCAGTCACAGTAACCTTTCAGAAACAATAAAAATTAAAAAACTTTAGTAAATCACTTTGCACGTCACATATTAACTATTTAACATGTGGCGTGCTTTTTTTGTGGAGCCATCTGTAAAATAAGCCGTAAAACTTAACAATATGATCTCCGTCTGAGGTTTTAATTGTGTTGACGATGTCCGATTTTGCAGGTTGATAAAAAACAGTTGTCGACATGAATTAACTTTAAAAACGGCAACCAGATTCAATTCAGCAGAAAAGTCGTTTGAAATATGTACTTGATAGGTTCCTTACCAATATTCATGTGTACAGCTTTCAATTAGGTTTGTGTTTATCTATCTGATCATTAATCAAAATAGATCCAAATGAAGAAAATTGTTTAACATAAAAAACTAAATTGCACTCAAAAAGCCGAAAACATGAATCAAAATTTCTTTTTCAAGGTCACTTCATATGCCTTGTTTATAATAGTTTTTTTATGCTCCGCTGGTAATGCGATTGCACAGAAAAAGCTTAATGTTGTGCTTGCTGGATTAAATCATGATCATGTTTACCAAATCATGAACAGTTATGAAAAGGGCGAGGTCAACATTGTTGGCATCTCAGAAAGCAATGCCGACTTGATCAAAAGGTTCAAGCAACGGTACCAGTTACCTGATTCGCTGTTCAATCCGAATTTAAGCTCGCTTTTAAAGACGCGAAAACCAGATGTAGTACTGGCGTACAATGCAATAAATGACCATTTGGCTGTTGTTGAAGCCGCAGCGCCATTGGGAATAGCTGTAATGGTGGAAAAACCACTGGCAACATCCGTTGAACAGGCGGAACGTATGGCGTTACTTGCCAGACGGTACAAGATTCATTTATTGACTAATTATGAAACAACCTGGTATGCGAGTAATCAACAAGCTTATGCGAAGATCAAGACCAATAATGAAATTGGAAAGATCAGAAAGATGGTGGTCCATGACGGGCATCAGGGACCAAAAGAAATAAATGTGAGCAGGGAGTTTTTAAGCTGGCTTACCGACCCGGTAAAAAATGGCGGGGGCGCAATTGTTGATTTTGGTTGCTACGGTGCCAACTTGATGACCTGGCTGATGGATGGGCAGGCACCTATAGCGGTCACGGCCATTACCCGTCAGATAAAAAAAGACGTGTATCCAAATGTGGATGATGATGCGACTATTCTTTTGGAATATCCAGAAGCATTGGGTATCATCGAGGCATCATGGAATTGGCCGTTTTCCATTAAGGATATGGAGGTTTTCGGGCAGACCGGTTATATTCAAGCCGTAAATCCGACTACCCTTAGAACCAAAGAGAAAGAAGGTGCCCCCTATAGAGAATCTCTGGCAACGCAGCTTCCAGCGAGATTAAGTAGTCACCTCAACTATCTTTCGGCGTTGTTGAGCGATGAAATTAAATCCGAACAGGATTTATCCAGTTTAGAGAATAACCTCATTGTAGTGAAAATTTTGGAAGCAGCAAAAAAATCTGCGAAGTCTGGCCGCAGGATAATCATAAAATAAAGAATGGTCTGAACTATCGAACCTCAGTATTAAATTTAGTAGAGCTGGCTTTGTGAGCAATGACAGAAATATTCAAAATGACAATCAAAGGTCCAATTCTGATACTAAATCGTTTTATATTGATTTGAATAGCATTTATTTTTATATATATTTGGTATACCGACCAATTTAAAACCATTGTACCTGATTTTTCAAGCTTATGAAGTTTAGATTATTTATCGTTATCGCATTATTTCTTTCAGTTAAACTTTATAGCGCACCAATAGTGCTTTTCTCTCCAGATAAAAAAGTAAAGGTTACTGTTGATATAGGGAATAAGATCATGTATTCTGTTGAGGTTAATGGCGACCAGGTACTTGTAAATTCTTTTCTGCAATTGATTTTAGCTAAGGAACATTTAGGCGAAAACCCACAATTGTTGAAAAAACTAATTTCAGCTCATGCTGATGTTTCAAGACCCGTTGTGCCGTTCAAAAATAGCAGTGTAGAAAATAAATACAACCTGCTCCATCTTGATTTTAGAAAAGACTATAGTGTAGAGTTTCGCGCTTACAACGATGGTATTGCCTACCGCTTCATTACCAATAAAAAAGATTCGGTAATCGTTGAAAATGAAGGGGTACATTTAGCGTTCGCAAAAAATGTAAGCACAGCATATCTGGAAACCAAGAGTTTCATGACCGCCTATGAAATCCTGTACCAAAATAAAAACACGAAGGATCTTGCCCCTCAAAACATGAACGTTTTGCCAATTTTATTTAACGATTCGAAATACAAGATTCTTCTTTCGGAAGCTGATCTGTACGATTATCCTGCGATGTTTGTTAAAGTAAATGGAAACGGCATAGATGCGGTTTTTCCCAAAGTACCAGAGGTTTACGCGCCCAATGGCGACAGAAATTTAAAGATTGTCAAAGAACACGATTATATTGCGAAAACTGCGGGAATGCGTTGTTATCCGTGGCGGTTTATGGTCATTACAGATAGAGATGAGGCATTGGCGGAAAATCAAATGGTCTATAAACTATCCACACCTAATCAAATCAAAGATTTTTCATGGATTAAGCCGGGACAGGTTACATGGGAATGGTGGCATAACGCCTATGTCTATGGTGTGGATTTTAAATCTGGATACAATCAGGAAACTTACAAATATTACATCGATTTTGCCTCTAAGTTTAAAATCCCCTACATCATTATGGATGAGGGATGGGCTAAGACAACTTTAAATCCATACGAGCCAAACCCAAAAATAAACCTGCAGGAATTAATTGCTTATGGTAAGCAGAAAAACGTAAAAATAGTTTTATGGTTTACATGGCTGGCCGTTGAGCAAAATCCTGATATATTCAAAAAACTTGAAGAATGGGGAATTGCCGGAATGAAAGTGGATTTTATGGACAGAAGTGACCAGTGGATGGTTAACTATTATACAAAAGTTGCCAAAGAAGCTGCAAAGCACCACATATTAATCGATTTTCATGGCGCCTTTAAACCGGCAGGTCTAGAGATTGCTTACCCAAATGTGCTATCATATGAAGGTGTAATTGGTATGGAACAGAACATTGGTGGTGGACTGGCAACGCCCGATAACAACCTCTACCTGCCATTTTTAAGAAATGCCGTTGGCCCAATGGATTACACCCCCGGAGCAATGCGTTCCGGTCATCCGAAGGATTATAAACCAAATTGGGTTAACGTTATGAGCATCGGCACAAGAGCGCATCAGGTTGCGATGTACATAGTTTTTGAAAGTGGATTCCAGATGCTGGCCGATAATCCTTTCAACTATCTGCGCGAACCCGAAACAACATCATTTATCACCAACGTTCCTGTTACATGGGATGAGACAAAAGTACTCAAGGCAGAGGTCGGCCAATATATTGTTACGGCAAAAAGAAAAGGTCAAGATTGGTTTCTGGGTGCAATGACAAACAGTACTGAGCGAAAATTGGTAATAGAAACTGCCTTTCTTCCAAAGGGTAAAACCTATGAGTTAACGTTAATAAAGGATGGTATAAATGCTGATGTTCAGGCCATGGACTTTAAAAGATTGACGATTAAAATTAATAGTGGCGAGAAAATAAACATGGATATGGTTAAGGATGGAGGCTATGCCGCACGCTTCACCCCAATCAACAACTAAATTATTAAGTTGTTCATTTAATTAAACACTTATTTTAGTTCTGGCTGGATTCGATTGGGCAAAATCTGTGAAGCCACCCTTTTACCAGGTGCAAAAAGGTTTTTTTTATTTAAGTTGCTTTTCAAACAGCTGTAAAAGCTATTTAAGTTCCACTTACTTTAAAAATATAACAGCTATCAACAACCTCAGCTTAATCAAATATTCTGTTTTTTCTTAAACTCACTGGGGCTCATTCCGTATTTCCCCTTAAACAAGGTTGAAAAGTAGGTTGGTGAGGAAATACCTATTTTGAAGGCGATTTCGGAAATAGAATAATCTTCATTCATTAGCAGGTAACTGGCCTTTTTCAGTCTGCGGGTTAAAATGTAGTCCGTAATACTGCAATCAAGTAATGCTTTAACCTTTCTGTAGAGCTGAATGCGGGAAATACCGATCATCTTTGCAAGATCCTCTACATTTAGTGTTTCATTACCCAATTGATGCTCTACAATGCCTGCAAAATCATTCAGAAACTTCTTATCGAGCGCGCTTAGTGTTGATTTTTTCTCCACGCCAGTACTGATATCGCTGATGTAATGCTCCTTCAGTAACATACGATTGGTAAGCAGGTTTCGTACATTTGCCTGAAGGAAATCAAAATGAAAAGGTTTGGTCATATAGAGATCGGCCATACTGTTTATGCCTTCAATCTGCTGTTCAGGGCTAGCCTGTGCGGTGAGCAAAATAAGCGGAATATGGGAGGTTCGAAGATCGGTTTTAATGCTTTTTGCAATTTCCTTGCCCGACATCCCTGGGATAATCACATCAGAAACGATGATGTCAGGAATTTTTTCAAACGCTTCATTGAGTCCTTGGCTACCGGTTGTGGCGGTGAAAACCTCATAATTGACTGAAAATTTTTCATGAAGATAATTTAACAGGTCGAGATTATCCTCAATGATCAAGACAGAATATTCTTTGATGTATTCAGAAATTTGATCAAACTGTTTTTCCTCTGCCGCTAGCTCTTCTGTGATATAAACTTTTACTTGTTCGTTTAATGAAATACTTCTCTCATCTGCGCTTACAGTGGAAAGCTTTGAATCTGTGGCCTCACCATAGGGCATGGCGACAATGAAAGTACTTCCATCCCATTTTTTGCTCTGTACTTCAATGGAACCACCATGTAAATGCACCAGCTCGCGAGTGAGGGAAAGGCCAAGACCAGATCCTCTAGATTCGCTGGTATTAGATTGATAAAACTGATCCCAAACCTGCTGTAATTCCTCTTCAGTCATCCCACTACCATTGTCGGCAACTGAAATGATGAAATGATTATCTTCAGCAGTTAATTTCACATTTATTTTGCCATGCGCCGGAGTAAACTTTAATGCATTACTCAATAGATTGAGTACCACTTTTTCAAGAATGTTTACATCAAAATTGGCCACGATAGCAAGCTGTGGAAAGGAAAACTTCAAGGCAATGTCTTTTTTCAGGGCGCCATATCTAAAGCTTTCTATTATTTCATTCAGGAAAGACTGAACGTTATTCCTGCTGGCTTGCACATGGAATTTCTGGTGTTCTATCTTTCTGTAGTCGATAAGTTCATTGATCAGCTTCAGTAATCGATATGCATTCTTTTGAATCATCGTCAGTTCCCGCTTTTCTCCACTCTGGATTTTATCGCTTTTGAGTAAATCTTCCAATGGAGATAAAATCAAAGTGAGCGGGGTTCTGAACTCATGAGATATATTGGTAAAAAAATTAAGCTTAGCTTCAGTCGCCTCCTCAATTTTAGCGGAAGCATCGATTAGCTTATTGCGTTGATCCAGTATCTGGAGATTTTTCTGCTCAAGGCTTTTGTTAATTTTCCGGTTCTCCAATAAGGAGAAAAATGCTAAGCCCCCAAATATCACGGCCAATACCAGTGTAATGACAATAACGTTAAGCACCAGTTTTTGGTTATCATAAATCCGAAGCTGATCAGACAACATGGTTTGCTGGCGTTCGATATCTCTTTGTTGACTGGATACCCTCGCCCATTGAAGTTTCATGAACTGAACTGAAGAACTATCTATCACTAAACTCTGCAGGATATTCTCTTTTGAAAAAGGTTCTTTATTTAAGACTTTGAAAGCAATACTAATGGCTTCTTTGCCTCCTGTGGGGTAGAGCACGCTGGCAGATATTTTCCCCTCACTAATCAGCTGCAATCCGCCACCCGAACCAGGAAGCGCATCTACGCCGATTACCTTAATGTGTTCTGATGCTTTGTGACGGCGAAGAAAATCTTTTGCACTGGCGGCCATAACATCATTGTGTGCAAAAATCGCATCAGATTGCAGTATCGTTTCTTTATTCTTTTCCAGCTCCAGAAGGGTGCTGCTGGCAACCCAATTACCATAAACCTGAGCGGCTAATTTTATTCCCGGTGATTTACTTAACTCATCAGAAAACCCTTTGTCGCGCCCAATGGCTGGAGAAGATCCCGGTAGCCCCAATATTTCCACAACTTTGCCATTTCCTTTCAACAGCTTGGTAATGTATTGGCCGGCCATTTTGCCTACCTGATAGTTTTCGGCACCTACATAGGCGGTGTATTGGGAGGAGGATGTCTTCCGATCAAGAACAATTACAGGAATTCCTTTATTATATACTTTTTCAACGATATCCGTCAATGGAGAAGCTTCGTTTGGCGAAATAATTAAAAGATCAATATGATTATCAACCAATTCCTCCACCTGCTCAATCTGTTTCTTGCTGCTATTGTTTGCATCCATGTAAATGAAGTCGGTTCCTGAGCGAAGAGACAGTTCCATTTTCATTTCTTCAAGCATCGTTTTCCGCCACAAATCAGAACCCACACATTGCGAAAAGCCGATGGTGAATTTTTTTTCTTCCTTCTTTTCCGAACAGGAACTTAAGAAAAGCAGTGTAACGATCAGACTCAAAAGCCAAATATTGAAAGCTCGAACAGTAGCTGGTTTGAGGAATATTTGATTATTCATTTAATAAAGCTATAGATTACTTTTCGATATCGGAAATGAGGAACAAATCCTTACTTAGCATCATGTAACCAAATTTAACATCTCACGTTACAATATTTAAAGCTGGACTTTGCAGGCCCGGAAACAAAAACACAATACACTCACTTACAGCACTTTAAATTAATTTAATTTTTTAACGTTTTTGAAAGAATTTTAATAGTGCCGCTGAGTCATTTGCTCTAATTTGCAAGCCTTAACCAATAATAAACCCTTATGAAAAAACATTCCGTCCTGGCCTGGTCCATGGTCGTAGCCCTAGGCGGCTTTCTGTTTGGATTCGATACAGCCGTTATATCAGGAGCCGAAAAATCCATTCAACAGTTTTGGAACCTTTCCGCATTTGCGCACGGGCTTACCATATCCATTGCACTTATCGGTACAGTAATCGGATCCCTGGTCGGATCCCGTCCATCGGATTATTTCGGAAGAAAAAACACACTTTATTTCGTGGCTGCTGCATACTTACTCTCTTCGCTGGGTACTGCTTTGGCAGATGATTGGTATATCTTTTTAGTATTCCGCTTTTTGGGTGGTCTGGGCGTGGGCATATCTTCTGTAACCGCACCGATTTATATTTCAGAGGTATCTCCGGCACATAGAAGGGGTAGGCTCGTAGGGCTTTTCCAGTTCAATGTTGTACTGGGTATATTGATATCCTATCTTTCAAACTATTTGCTAAGTCAGGGAGGCGAGGCCTCATGGAGGTGGATGCTTGGTGTTCAGGCATTTCCTTCAATAATCTTCCTCGTTCTAATCTATTTTATTCCTGAAAGCCCAAGATGGCTTATCCTTAAACGAGGTGCCTACGATAAAGCATTAGAAATCCTGCGCATCATAAATCCAGTAAACTGCAATGAAGAGCTTGCGGCTATCAAAAAGTCAGGTGAGGATATGCAGCAAGATAAATCTTCGGACGGGCTTTTTTCCGGAAAATACAAGACACCCGTTATCTTGGCCGTGCTGTTTGCCTTTTTCAACCAGGTATCCGGAATAAACGCCATCATCTATTATGCGCCAAGAATTTTTGAGATGGCAGGGCTTGGTGCACATTCTTCGCTTTTATCTACTGTAGGTATTGGAATGGTTAATTTTATCTTTACCCTACTTGCAATTAATATAATTGATAAAGTTGGTCGAAAAACCTTGATGCTTATTGGCTCTGTAGGTCTTATCGTATCCCTTGGACTTGTTGCATTTGCCTTTATGGGTGGTTCATCCAGCGGTTTCGAAATTCCAATTTACGTGATGCTTTTCATTGCTTTCTTTGCTTTTTCACAAGGAGCAGTTATCTGGGTATTTATTTCAGAGATCTTTCCAAATCAGGTAAGAGCAAAGGGACAAACACTCGGCAGCTCTACCCACTGGGTAATGGCAGCACTGATTGCGTTCTGCTTTCCCTACCTAGCAGAATCATTCGGAGGTGCAAATATCTTTTTCTTTTTCTCTGCGATGATGGTCCTTCAATTGGTATTCGTTTGGAAAATGATGCCGGAGACAAAAGGCAAGTCACTGGAGCAGATAGAAACCGGAATTGTAATGCATTAAATAAATAAAGAAAGACAAGAACATGATTACACCTGCTATATGCTTTGGCGAAATATTATGGGATGTGCTGCCTGATGGGGCAATGCCGGGCGGTGCACCATTAAACGTTGCCTATCATCTAAATAAGCTCGGACTACCTGCCAGTATAATCAGTAAGATTGGCAATGATGAAAAAGGATTAAAACTGGAACGTCTGCTTGATGGCTGGCAAATTAACAAAAGCCTCCTTCAGCGCGATGCAATTCAGCCTACCAGCGAAGTGATTGCCCGGGTGGGCAGCAGAAATGAGGTTTCTTATGAAATCGTGTTTCCTGTTGCTTGGGATTTTATAGAACACCAGCCGATGATCGATAGCGCGCTGCAATCATCTATATATTTTGTATACGGAAGTCTGGCCTCCAGAAATACACTTTCCAGGGAAACGCTGTTCAAATTTCTGGAAAGGGATGCAATAAAGGTTTTTGACATTAACCTCCGTCCGCCCTTCTTTAATAAGAACCTTTTGGCCGACTTAATGAAACGGGCAGACATTATAAAATTCAACGAGTCGGAGCTCCAGATGGTTCAGATACTTTTCGGGGGAAGTTTAGTAAATGAGAAGGAGCAGGTTCGTTTTATACAGGAGCGCTTTGGCATTCCCGAGGTAATCGTAACGAAAGGGGAATTTGGGGCTTCCTATTATCGGATGGATCAATCCTACCATGCCTGGGGGTCTGAAGTAAAGGTTAATGACACCATCGGAAGCGGCGACTCTTTTTCTTGCGGCTTTTATTGCCAGTCATCAAATGGGTCTGCCACCAAAAACCATCATAAAGAATGCGATTGGAATGGGCGCTTTTATAGCTACCAAAAAAGGGGGTTGTCCGGAATACGAGATTGAAGAATACAAAAAGTTTACTGAACAAATATTTTAACTAACCATAATACTAACCAAATTTTAATTTTATGAGAAAAATTTTCTTTACCTGGCTCTTGGCCTGTATGGCAACAGGCGTGGCTTTCGGCCAGACAAGGGTGATCAGCGGCGTTGTCACCGACAATGCATCCGTTCCCCTGGATGCTGTAACCGTTGTTATCGTTGGAACCCAAAAAACAGTGACTACAGATGGTAAAGGCAGTTTTAAAATTGAGGCATCTACAGGTCAGTCGCTCAGGTTTATCTATATTGGAGCTGAACCATTAACTATTCCCATTACCGCAGAATCGGCCAATCTGAAGATTAAGCTTGTCATCGCGATTAATAACCTCAACGAAGTAGTGGTTACGGGTTATCAGAAGGAACGCAAGAAAGACATCACCGGAGCGGTAAATGTGGTTGATGTATCGAAAATCAGGGACATACCATCTGGTAATGCTGTAAAATCCCTTCAGGGAAGGGTTCCCGGAGTACTTATTACAACAGATGGTTCTCCAACCGGCCAGGCCACAGTGAGAATCCGTGGCATCGGCACCCTTGGCAATAACGATCCATTGTACGTTATCGACGGCGTACCGACCAAGAATGGACTTGAACAGCTGAACCAGAATGATATCGAATCTATTCAGGTATTGAAAGATGCATCTTCAGCGACAATTTACGGTTCACGTGCTGCAAATGGGGTAATCATCATCACTACAAAAAAGGCTAAAAAAGGGTATTCGAAGATCGATTTCAATGCCTCTACCTCTATTCAGAATTATGCAACTAAGCTTAAAACGCTTAATGCCGAAGAACGAGGCCGTGCGTATTGGCAGGCAGCCGTAAACGACAAGGCGATCCCCAATAATAACCAGATTTATCAGTATGACTGGAACAATAATTTTAACAACCCCGTACTCAACCGTGTAATCTTTCCTGAATATATTGATGCGGCGAAGACTATGAAAGCCGCAGATACGTATTGGTTTGATGATATTGCACAGAATTCAATTATCCAATCCTACGATGCAGCCCTTTCAAATGGCGGAGAAAAGGGTAACAGCCTTTTTTCGGTAGGTTATTATGATAACCAAGGTATTGTTAAGGAATCAAGAAGCCAGAAATACACAGCAAGATTCAATTCTGATTATAATTACCTTGACAACAAGCTGAAAATCGGCGAGAATTTTTCGGCAAGCTACATCAAGAATGCGCAGATCCCGGCAAGCGATATCCTTTTTGCTTCCCTCGTACAACAACCTGTGGTTCCGGTATATACCGTGAACGGCGGTTGGGGAGGTCCTGCGGCAGGAATGACCGACAGACAAAACCCGGTTAGATTAATAGAGGACAATAAACAAAATACCTACAATTTCTACAGGTTTTTTGGAAATGCTTATGCCGATTACCAAATCATCCCCGGGTTGAACTTCAGGACAAATTTCGGTGTAGACTATAATGGTATCTATCAGCGCTTATTAAAGAAATCATACGTTTCGGGCTTCCTGGCCGATCCGGCAAACCAGGTAAGCAATTCACAGACTTACCAGGGAAACATCATCTGGCAGAATACCCTTAATTATAAATTCACCAGGGATAAACATAACCTGGAGATACTCGCCGGGCAGGAATATATCAAGAACATCAGCCAGGAGTTTTCCGCAAGCAGACAGGGTCTCGCGATTGAAAATATTGACTATGCCTACCTTAACGCAGGCACCACCAATACACTCAACGGAGGAAGTGGTGGCGGAAACAGGTTGTTATCTTATTTCGGGAAGATGAACTACAGCTACTACGACCGTTATATCGCCTCTGTAACCCTGAGGAGAGATGGATCGTCGCGTTTTGGTAAAGAAAACCGCTATGGCACTTTTCCTGCTTTCTCACTGGGCTGGAGGATGAGTGAAGAAAAGTTTATAAAGGATATGGGGTTATTTTCTGATTTAAAACTTAGATATGGCTGGGGTCGCTCGGGAAATCAGGAGATTCCGAATAACGCTACCCGCTCCCTTTACTCTGCTATTTACGGTACCGATCCAACATGGGACTTTGACAAAGGTACAGCATACGATATTACCGGTGCAGGTACGGGTCAGCTGCCATCTGGTTTTGCCCTCATCCAGCAAGGGAACGATAACCTGAAATGGGAATCGCTGAAAGAGTCGAATTTTGGTCTGGACTTTGGTTTATGGAACAATAAGCTTACCGGGTCTGTTGATTATTTTATTAAGAAAACCTCAGATATTCTAATCAGCCCGGCTTACCTGGCTGTACTTGGAGACGGAGGAAATAGCTACAGCAATGGCGCTTCACTCCAGAACAAAGGACTTGATGCGATTCTTACCTATGAAGATAAGATTGGCGGAGATTTTAACTTTAGCCTGACGGGTAACTTTTCGCTCTACAGGAACAAAGTGACCTATCTGCCTAAAGATGTACTGGCTTCCTATCCAGGCAATGGTACTGATAAAAACGTACTCGGCAGACCCATAAACTCCTACTTTGGATACGTTGCCGACGGCCTCTTTACCTCACAGGCAGAAGTAGATGCTTATGCCAGCCAGCCTGGGAAGGGATTGGGCAGGATTAAATATAAGGATCTAAATAATGATGGGGTGATTAACGATCTGGACCGCGACTTTATAGGCGACAATAGCCCTAAGTTCACTTACGGACTGAATGTCTCGCTCAGCTACAAGAACTTCGATATGAGTTTTTTCCTTCAGGCCATCAACGTGGACGTAACGAATGATTTCAAGACCTATACCGATTTTTCTTCGTTGTGGACAGGTACAAACTGGGGAAGCAGAACACTTGATGCCTGGAGCCCTTCGAATCCCGGCTCTACCATTCCGGCTCTCACACTGGTTGACCGCAATAACGAGGGCAGGTTCTCAACCTATTTTATAGAGAATGGATCTTACCTCAAGCTTCGCAACCTGCAGATTGGTTATAACTTGAAAAAAGCGCTAAACATGAAAATACAAAACTTCAGGATATTCGCACAAGGAAGTAACCTGTTTACCATCAAGAGCAAAGCCTTCACCGGTACCGATCCGGAAATTCCTAATTATGGTTTTCCGGTACCTGTTGTCGGGACCATTGGTGTTAATATCACATTGTAAAATCAGCTATAGAAAAAATGAAAAAATTAATATATACACTTGCATTCTTTGCTACGCTTTTCCTGTCATGCGAAAAAGCCCTTGACGAACCGGCACAGGGTGTGGTTTCAGGAGATGATTTAAACACTCCGGAGAATATTGATAAAATGGTAATTGCGGCTTACTCAGCCCTTGGAAATGATCACTACACCTCGCCTTACTCCAGCATGTGGCCTTATGGAAGTGTCCGTGGAGGAGATACCTATAAAGGAGGTGATGGCCCCGGAGATCTTTCGGAATTCCATCTTTTTGAGACATTTTCATTGAACAGGCCTGATAATGCACTTATCGACCAGGTGTGGTTCAGGTTATATGTTGGTGTTGGACGTGCGAATGACGCACTGAGAAGAATCGATGCCATGTCTGCCACTGATTATCCCAATAAGGTTCAGCGCCAGGGCGAACTCCGGTTTTTAAGGGGGCACTTTTATTTCCTGCTCAAAATCCTTTTCAAATATGTACCCTTCATCGATCAGAATACACCGAAGGCCGACTACCCTACAATTTCTAACCGGGCGTTGAGTAATGATGCACTTTGGACAAAAATTGCAGATGATTTCAGGGCGGCTGTAGCGGCACTGCCGGTAGATCAGGCTGATAAAGGTAGGGTGAATAAAAATGCTGCGAAAGCTTATCTGGCCAAAGTACTGTTGTACCAGGCCTATACCCAAAGCGAAAATAATGCGGTAACCGGTATTGATGCTTCTAAATTAAATGAAGTAAACGCTTTATGTGATGAGATCATCGCATCGGGTAAATTCAGCCTGAGTATCGATTTTGCCAACAACTTTTTAGCTACTTTTGACAACAGCCCGGAATCTATTTTTGCCATCCAGTATTCAAAAGATGACGGTACGCCAAAGGGCAGACTGGATTATGGACATGCGCTTAATTACCCGATGAATCAGGAATATGGCTGCTGCGGTTTCAATATACCCAGCCACGATCTGATTAATGCCTTTAAAACAGGAAGCAATGGTTTGCCGCTTTTCTCTACTTACAACAATAATGATGCTGCGGCTTCCTTAGATTTTCAAAGCAGTTCATTTGATCCACGCCTTGACCATACGGTAGCCAGGCCAGGCGCTCCATATAAATATAAATCAACATTTCTTTTCCAGCGCTCCTGGTCAAGGGCGCCAGCTATATATGATGCATTTGCAAGTATGAAAGAAGCAGTGCTTCCCGATGATCCTTCTTTTCAGAAAGTCCCACCCTTCATCGGAAGTTCCAAAAATTGGGAGATCATTCGTTATTCTGATATCCTGCTCTGGAAAGCGGAAGCGCTAATAGAACTTGGACGACCATTAGAGGCAGTTCCATTAATCAACCAGGTTAGAAACCGTGCGAACTTAAGCCGAAACCTGTTGAAAACTGCTGCAGGTAGTCCAACCTCAAATTATAATGTGCAGATGTATCAGCCCGGGGTAAATTGCGACTGGATACCCGATTTCGCAAGGCAAGCGTTAAGGTTTGAAAGGAGGCTTGAATTTGCAACAGAAGGCTACCACTTTTTTGATCTCGTAAGGTGGGGTATTGCCTCCCAGACTATGAATGCCTATTTTACGCTTGAAAAATCAAGAGTAAGCCACCTTTCAGATGCCAGGTTCACTTTAGGAAGAGATGAATATTTCCCTATTCCTTTGAACCAGATCAACTTTAGCGGCGGCATATACAAGCAGAATAATGGATGGTAGCATTTAAAATGCCGGCAATTTTTTTACCGGGCATTGCTAAAAATTAAAATAATAAATTATGAAAAACAAATTTATAAAACCAGCAATCTTTCTGCTTTACAGTCTGTTTTCTGTAGGCGCCAATGCACAGTCTGTAAGGGAAAAATACAGACCAGCTTTTCATTTTACGCCTAAAGCCCACTGGATGAACGATCCTAATGGAATGGTTTATCTGAATGGAAAATACCATTTGTTTTTTCAGTACAATCCGGATTCCACTGTTTGGGGACCCATGCATTGGGGACATGCAATCAGTAAGGATATGATCCACTGGAAAGAACAGCCAATAGCACTTTATCCCGACAGTTTGGGAACCATATTTTCAGGCAGCGCGGTAATAGACAAGGATAATACTGCAGGTTTTGGTAAAAATGCAATGGTCGCCATCTTTACCCATCATAATAAGAAAATCGAAGATCAGAAGACGGGGCTCCATCAAAATCAAAGCCTGGCTTACAGTCTCGATGAAGGTCAAACCTGGAGGAAGTATAAAGGCAATCCGGTATTGCCAAATCCTGGCATATGGGATTTCAGAGATCCGAAAGTGATGTGGCACCCCGCTACTGGCAAGTGGGTAATGACCTTAGCTACCAAAGATAGAATAACGTTTTATTCCTCTTCTGATTTAAAGAAATGGACCAAGGAAAGCGAGTTTGGTGAAAAGCTCGGTGCACATGGTGGCGTGTGGGAATGTCCTGACTTATTCCCACTCGAACTTAACGGTAAAACGCATTGGGTACTCCTGGTAAGTATAAACCCGGGCGGGCCTAATGGTGGTTCAGCTACACAGTATTTTACTGGTGATTTTGATGGAAAAACTTTTAAGCCAGATTCTGAAAAGCAAAAATGGATGGATTATGGCACTGACAATTATGCGGGTGTTACTTTTTCTAATACTGGAGCAAGAAAAGTGCTGATGGGATGGATGAACAATTGGAACTACGCTAATGTAGTACCTACTGATTCCTGGCGGGGCGCTACTACCCTTCCGCGCGATTTGATACTTAAAAGCGTTGGTGAAGAGATTTATCTTACTTCAGTTCCTATTACTGAATTGTCTGACTTACAAAAAGTGGCGCTTGAGCGTAAAGGATTGAAGGGAATCAATTCATTGGATCTTTCTGCAGGTTTAAAGGAAGGAAAAGGCACTAAGATTGAGCTGCAGGTTAATAGCCCAGGCGACTTCAGCATTAATCTTGGAGACGGAAAAAATCAAAAGCTTATTATTGGTTTCGAACAAAACAAAGGCTATTTTATTGACCGTAGTAATGCAGGCAATGGAGAATTTGAGAAAAATTTCGCTAAAAGGCATTTTTCACCGCGGATTTCAAATGCAGATTATAAAAAAATAGTCATCTTTATCGACGCCGCGTCTGTAGAACTCTTTGCCGACGATGGACTTACCACGATGACTGAAATATTTTTTCCAATTCAAAAAAATACCTTATTAGAAATAGAAAGTCCACAGAAAATTGATGTTCCAATGGTAAAAGTATCTACGATTGCACACATTAAATATTAAATCAGCTAATTAATTATAGGATGTTGTTAAAAAGTTTTTGAAGCCGAAAGGTCTTGCCTGAAACGAACGATAGAAAGCTTGGTAAACCTGCAAATTTAAAATTGCAGGTTTACCGCTTTATGGTTATAGCTGGATCAACCGCAATCATTTGACCCCATCTTCACGGAAATTAGATTTGATTTAAATCATTAATTATCTATAAGTTATGGAATTGGCGATATGGGGTCGGATAAATTGGTTTTTCCATTGTATACTAAGTCTATACATATCTATCCAAAATTGTAATATCACACCCGTTAATACCCCATTAGCGTTAAGACTTGAGCTATAATGATCAGCACGATGAGTCCAAACTAAGCCTGAGATTTATTCGATTACCTTTATATCCTGGAAATTCATTTATCCACCAATTATGTCGTTATACCGAATCAAATTACCTCTTCTGCGCTACCCGACCCTTGCTGAGTTAATTTGACATCTTCTAAAATTGTAGATAGACGAAAAAGCCACTGGAATAATCCAGCGGCAATATTCCCCTCAAGTATAGCTATTTTATTTATTGCTCTTTAGTATCCGGCGAGAGGTCGGTAGAATAAAAAATGAGATGAAAGTATAAGTAAAGTATACCAAACAGCTATGGAAGTAATGGTTAATAGTTCAACCATTATCACTTATCAGGCTAGTTTATAACTTGGTAATCTTAATTTCAGTCCTTCTATTCAGTTGATGCTGTTGTTCACTGCATTTAATCCCATCAGAACACTTATTGAGCAGCCTGGTTTCTCCATATCCTTCGGCAGATATACGACTGCCCGCAACTCCCTTGTTTATCAAGTAATCTACTGCAGATTTCGCACGCGCTTTCGACAAATTATAGTTAAACTTTTCTGGTCCACGGGAATCAGTATGCGAGCTCAAATGAATGTGCACGGTAGGGTTATCTAGCATCGTTGTCACTAGCTTATCCAGACCATTAGCCGCATCCGGCCTTATATCAGATTTGTTGAAATCGTAGTAAACGTTTTCCAAAATAATTGCTCTATTAACCATTAATGGTTCCAAATAAAGGGTTTTATTTAGATTTAGATCCGCTATGCCAATAGTTGATACTGAATCTACCAGTGGTGAATATCCGATTTTTTCGGCCTTAATGCTAAAAACACTTGAAGCAGACAAAGGAAGGTTGAATTCCCCCTTGGCGTTTGAAGTAACAGTCAGCTTTGAACCGTCCGGTTTATGTAGATAAATTGTGACTTTATCAAGTAAAGCATTTGTAACTTTATCCCTTGCCACCCCAGCAAGGTTGATTTTCTTACTGTCTTTATCTTCCCATTGATAGATGTCATCTTGGCCAGCGCCTCCGATCCGGTTTGACGAAAGATAACCTGTTCTGGTTCCAACAGGTATGAAAGCAAAGTCATCTTGCGGTGAATTCAACGGAACACCGAGATTTACCGGTGCAAGATAAGCGCTTCCAGTGTGGTGAGACTTAAAAATATCCAACCCACCCAATCCTATCCATCCGTCTGAGCTAAAATATAAACTACCGTCGGTTCCCAAGGCAGGCGTTCTCTCATTTCCTGGGCTGTTTATCGTAACGAGGTTTACAGGACTACTCCATACGCCATCAGCGCTCTGTTGAGCCATGTATATATCCGTTCCACCCTTTCCACCAGGCATATCGGAACTAAAATATAAGGTACGTCCATCAGCAGAAACAAAGGGGTCACCAACCGAATATTCCTTTGGCCTATTAAATGGAACAGGTAAGATGGCACCCCATTCACCCTGGCTTGAAATTTCTGAATAAAAAATTTCGATCCGGGCAGTTCCTAGTTTTCCACCAAGTACTTTTGATTTACTGTAGCTGATGCTATCATCGATTTTAGTCGCTGCAAAACATACCCGTTTACCATCTGAGGTAAAGCACGCAGGTCCTACATGATAAGCAGAAAGCAAACTTAATGGAAAAAGAGATGCAGAGTCTTGTCCTTTTTGCTGATAGACTTTGAGGTATCCATTTCCAGTCCAACCATAAACTTCATTTTCAGGCACTCTTTTGCCGTCAAATTTCAAAAACGGTCTTTTGACTGGCTGTAAGGATTTACCTGCTCTGTCAGAGGTGAAGATAATGGTACTGTTGTACACGTTAGCTCCCCAATCCGAGCTGGGAGAGTTTAAGATTTTCTGATTGGAAACCGCGATATTCAAAGGTTGTCCCGACCACTTTACTGCAGAGTCAAGTGACTGAAGCCACATGCTTTCATTTTCCCCAGAAGCCCCTTTTTCCATCTGCAAATAATGCAGATATTGAGCCCGAGCCTCCGTATACTTCCCAGTGTTTTTAAGGGCTTTCGCCAATCGGAGTATATCGTCGCCTTTTGCGTTCTTATCCGCTGAGGCAATCGCATACCATTTTTCAGCTTCCGCAAAATTTCTTTGACGGTTGTAGATATCGGCTATTCTTTGGGCGGCTTTAAGGCTTGGCTTCTTATCGTATGCTTTTTTATAAAGGCTGACAGCTTTTGTATAGTTGTACAGTTCATATTGAGTATCCGCTTCCTTGATGATATACTGCGAAAATGCAGACAAATTCGTTAATACGAGCAAGGTAGCAATGATGATGAGCTTGACTGATTGTATTTTCATGAGCTTAAATTTAGAGGAAAATTAAAAGTATCGGGGAGTGGTCATGCGTACATTCTTCCTGTTAAAGAAGTATCCCAGGGAAATCTCGTGTGTACCGCTGCTATAGCCTTGCAATGGACCAATTGAAAAATCATATGCATAGCCTAGCCTAAGATTGCTAGTCGGAAAAATCTGTATTGCTGCTACGGCGCTGTTCACCGGGCTAAGATCTTTTTGTAGATAATCCTTACTATAAAGTTTTACCCCAGTTCTATAGGAACCTCCAATCCAGAATTTCTCAGCCAATATGAAAAATGCATTGATATCAAGACTTGTGGGACCACCCCTATCGTCCTTTAACAAAAAAGACGGCTTCAACAGAACGTTCTCATTCAATGGAAGCAACATTCCGGCGGTCAGATAATAATGTGGCTTCGGCTGTGGAATAAAAGCATAATTGTCTGTCTTAATATATTGGGAAACCAAGTTATCGGCAGAAAAACCTGCATAAAACCGATTATCAGAATAGTAGACTCCAGCACGAGCATCTGGAACTATAGAGTTCTGGTTTCCAATAGGCTGGTTTATTTCCATATCATTGGGATTTAATAAAGAGCCATCCAGACCTACCTGGATTGCGCCTACCCCGACCCCAAATGCAAGTCTGGAACTCCCATCACTGTTCATTCTGATCCGGTATGCATAATTTCCATATATAGACTGATTACGCTGGGCGCCAAGCCTGTCACTGGAAACCTGAAGCGCAAGTCCAACATTTCCATCGTTGGCAATTGCATCGATTGCAAAAGACATGGTTTTTGGTGCCCCATCAATTCCCGTCCACTGTGTTCTATAAAACGCATGCAAATTTAACTGTTCCTTATAACCTGCGTAGGCAGGGTTGATATATATCCCATTGAACATATACTGGCTGAACTGCGCATCCTGTTGTGCTGCAACGATTCCCGAAACCAGAATCAGCAGCAGCATTATTTGTATTTTCTTCATCTCTGATGTTTATCGGAACAATGTGAGGCTATCCTCTCCATTGCCCAGTTATATTTTATTTTTTAAATGCTCTTATTAAAGTTGTGTAACCTTTTAAAATCACCCATTCACTACCTGTTGTCTTCTTTACTTTCAGCAGGTAATAATATGTTCCTTCATTTAGCCCCTCTCCAGTCCAGTTGTTCTGGTAGTTATTGGAACGGAAAACTTCGTTGCCCCATCTGTTTACAATCGAAAGTTCGGACTGTGCATATTGATTTAGCCCCCTAATTTCAAGGGCATCATTTACCCCATCTCCATTAGGTGTGAAAAGATTGGGAACATGGATATCGAAGAAATTCACCTTTATTGAAACGATGGCAACATTACTCACATATCCAAATTCGTCCACAATTCTATA
Organism: Pedobacter jamesrossensis; assembly: GCF_042650905.1. Classification (NCBI taxonomy): domain Bacteria; kingdom Pseudomonadati; phylum Bacteroidota; class Sphingobacteriia; order Sphingobacteriales; family Sphingobacteriaceae; genus Pedobacter; species Pedobacter jamesrossensis. Next base: position 37,580 of record NZ_JBHSBY010000123.1, read on the forward strand.
ACTGTAAGAATCCACTCCAAAATAACCCGTTTCCGGGGTATATGTAATTGAGCCATCCGCATTGAGGGTTACTTTTCCATGCTGAGGCTGCACGGTAACATCGATTTTCAGGTTCGAAGCTGCTGCACCCTTCGTGTCGTCATTTTCCAGAACCGTGTTTTGTACTGTCTTATTTGCATCGGTTAGGTACTGATCATTCTGAGCAATCAATGGTTTACTAACCGCAGTTACAGTTGGCGAATCGTTAGCATCCGATGTACCTGTAATATCCCGAACCACATTTCCGCTGCCATCACGGGCAGTTACGCTCGCTGAATTACTCACCGTTCCTGATTCTTTGTCGCTTTGGGTTAGCGAATAGATTTCGTTTACCGAAACGCTGGCTCCAACTAGAAGTCCAGCTGGTAGCGAAATTGGTTTTGCGATAATACCAATACGTGCATCGTCTAGAACAAAGTTAAAAAGTGTTACATTTCCGGTATTGGTAATCTTGAAAGTGTAGGTTATGCTATTCGGAGTGGCAACTCCGGTTTTTACAACCGTCAGAGCGGGTTTTGGAGTAAATATAACACTAACAGCGATCTGCAGGCTTACAGTGCCGCCTTTTCCATCACTAACTGTAACAGTGAAATTATCATTGCCATTGAAATCAGCATTTGGTGTATAAACATAACTTCCATCTGGATTGATTCTGATCGTGCCATTTACCGGAGGCGTTGCGATTACAAAGGTAAGCGTATCCCCGTCAGCATCACTTGCGTTTACTCGTCCACTGACAGGTGTATTTGCATTTGTTGATATCGCTGGCGAAGTAACTACCGGAATATCGTTTACCGGGGTAACCGTAACCGGAATGGTTACCGTAGTGGTGCCGCCATTTCCATCGCTTACCGTTACGGTAAAGCTATCCGGACCATTGT